>JBDUAU010000639.1:0-14993 GCA_040004485.1 Saprospiraceae bacterium | reverse complement strand
TAAAATCAGAATATCGTGTCTCGAGTAGGTAATTTACCAATCAACATGCCCAAAGGAGTGGACATCAGCTTCACAAAAGGCAACCTGGTGACTGTCAAAGGACCCAAAGGCTCATTGCATGAGCAAATAGATCCGGACATCACGATTAAGCTCGCTGAAGGGGAGATGACTTTTGCCCGTCCAACGGACCAAAATAGGCACAAAGCTCTGCATGGACTTTCAAGAGCACTGGTCAATAACATGATCCTGGGTGTAACCGAAGGGTTCACAAAGACATTGGAACTAGTCGGTGTTGGTTACAGGGTCACGAATACAGGAAACTTACTGGAAATCATCATAGGTTATTCTCACCCTATATATTTCTATGTACCAGATGAGGTTAAAGTCGCTACTAAAACTGAAAAGGGATCAAATCCTGCTATAATCCTTACTTCTAACGACAAGCAATTGTTGGGCCAGGTAGCAGCAAAGATCAGAGCCTTCAGAAAACCTGAGCCTTACAAAGGCAAGGGTATTAAATACTCTACTGAAATATTGAGAAGAAAAGCCGGTAAGACATCTGGTAAAAAATAACAAGGGCTAAAACGCTCCAATTATGGCACTAACTAAAATAGCAAGGCGTAAACGTATACATCATCGTATTCGTAAAAAGATGGAAGGCACTACTGTGCGCCCACGTCTATCCGTCTATCGAAGCAACAAGCAAATTTACTGCCAGTTGATCGACGACAACAATGGGACTACTTTGGCTGCAGCAGCTTCAACCGATGAGTCAGTTGCTGGTGCTAACAAAACTGAAGTAGCTTCAAAAGTTGGCGAGTTGATTGGCAATCGGGCAAAGGCAATGAATATTTCCGAAGTGGTATTTGACCGCGGAGGTTATTTATTCCATGGCCGTGTAAAGGCTTTAGCAGAAGGGGCAAGAAACGCCGGACTTAAATTTTAAATCGTATATCAACAATATCGTAAAGTGAAAGAAACATCTGTCAGAGTAAAAGCATCAGAAACCGATCTCAAGGATAAGCTTGTAGCTCTCAATAGGGTTGCTAAGGTGACTAAAGGGGGAAGGACATTTTCTTTTGCGGCCATTGTCGTAGTTGGGGATGGCCAGGGTACAGTCGGCCAGGGTCTGGGAAAAGCACGGGATGTGAGTGAAGCAATAGCAAAAGCTATTGATGATGCCAAGAAGAACCTTGTGAAAGTTCCTATTCACAAAGGGACTATCCCGCACCTCCAACTTGGAAAATTCGGTGCAGGTCGGGTCCTGATCAAACCGGCATCAGATGGAACCGGAGTTATAGCAGGTGGTGCTATGCGTGCCGTTCTCGAAAGTGCTGGTGTACACAATGTATTAGCTAAATCGATGGGATCTTCTAATCCTCACAATGTTGTCAAAGCGACTATCAATGCACTGACATTATTACGAAGCCCCCAAACAGTTGCCAAAGACCGTAAAGTAAGTGTTGATCTTATATTTGGACATCATCCACACGAACAATCACCAGTTAAAGAATAAATGACTATGTCTAAAGTAAAAATAACACAGATCAAAAGCCATATAGACAGGCCGCAATCTCAAAAAGATACACTTAAAGCACTTGGATTAGGTAAAATCCGGAGATCTAAGGTCATCGAGGTTACTGCTCCTCTTCAGGGCATGATTAATAAAGTGGCTCACATGTTGAGCATTGAAAATATTAAAGGTTAAGAAATAATAATAGCCATAATGGATCTCCATAAGCTAACACCGGCAACAGGATCGGTAAGAAATAATAAACGTAAAGGTCGCGGCCAGGGCTCTGGTACCGGTGGCACATCCACAAAAGGTCATAAAGGAGCGAAGTCACGGTCAGGATATAAATCCAAAAGAGCTCACGAAGGTGGTCAGATGCCTCTCCAGATGCGTCTGCCAAAGAAAGGATTCAAGAATCCTAACCGGAAAACTTTTATTGCACTCAATCTCGATCAGCTTCAGGCTATGTCCGATAAATTCAAAGTGAGTGAATGGACACTTGAAGCACTTGAAACGCATAATTTTATCTCAGGCAATGATAAAGTAAAAGTCCTGGCGCGTGGAGAGATCAAAGCAAAAGTAAATCTGACTGCACATGCCACCAGCGAAGCTGCTCGCAAAGCCGTGGAAGCAGCAGGTGGAAGTATCACAATAGTTTAAGCTCATAGCATAGCCGAATGAAGAACTTTATCACCACATTACAGCACATCTGGAAGATTAAAGATTTGCGTAATCGCATTCTTTATACGTTGGCCATGATTGGAGTTTACCGACTAGGGTCTACAATCGTATTGCCTGGTGTGGTTCCTTCAGTTTTAGCAAGCTTTGCCAGCAATAAAGCACATAGCAATGACCTTCTTGGGTTGATCAACATATTTACAGGAGGCGCATTCAACAACGCAGCAATATTTGCATTGGGTATCATGCCTTATATCACTGCCTCTATTATAATCCAGTTATTAGGTTTCGCGGTACCCTATTTCCAGCGTTTACAACAAAAGGAAGGTGAGTCAGGACGAAAGAAGATAAACCAGATGACCCGGTTGTTGACAGTAGCCATAACGCTTGTTCAGGGTGGAGCATATTTAACTTACGTAAAAAGTATAGGTGCCATCTCACCAAATATTCCGGTTTCATTATTCTGGTTTTCAAGTATCATCATCCTTTCCTCAGGTACGGTTCTGGCCATGTGGTTAGGTGAGCGTATCACAGACAAAGGGATCGGAAATGGAATATCTATGATCATCATGATTGGTATCATAGCTCGGTTACCTCAGGCTATCATCTTTGAATTTCAAGCCCAGCTTAATCAGGGAGGAATGTTAACTTTTGTGCTTGAATTGGCTGGATTTTTCATTGTTACGATGTTATGCATTATGGTGATACAGGGCGTTCGTCGTATCCCTATTCAATTTGCGAAAAGAATGGTAGGCAGAGGAAATGCTAATATCCCTCAGTCTGGAGCCAGAGATTATATACCACTTAAGCTAAATGCTGCCGGCGTTATGCCGATCATTTTTGCTCAGGCCATTATGTTTCTTCCGATGACTGTTGCCCAATATTTTATGGGAAATAATGCAGGTGCGCAGACAGGTGGACTATTAAGATCATTGAATGATCCTTTTTCTACGGCAACAGCTATAATGTCATTTTTACTTGTTGTTGTTTTTACCTATGTATACACAGCTCTCCTCGTAAACCCTCAACAATATTCAGAGTATCTGAAGCGGCAGAATGCCTTTATTCCGGGTATCAAGCCAGGAAAAGACACTGCTGATTTTATCGATACCATCACGACAAGGGTGACTTTACCTGGAGCTATTTTTCTAGGGATCATTACCATCCTTCCAAAAATTGCGCACGCAGCCGGGATCAACCAGGGTTTTGCTGTATTCTTTGGAGGTACTTCCCTGCTTATCCTTGTGGGTGTTGTCCTGGATACATTAGCCCAGGTCGAAAGTCATCTCCTCATGAGAAAATACGATGGGTTGGTTAAATCAGGCAAGCTGAAAGGCCGGAGTGGGAGCGGAATGCAGATTGGTGCCAACATGTAATGGTAGGTTCAATGACTTTTCAATTCTTCCAAATTTCCTTTCTGAGTCTCTGTAAATGACATCCGGTTCACGATATCAATATAAAACAGAAGAGGAGGTTGAAATAATCAGGCACAATTGCCTCCTTGTCACCTCAACCATAGCTGAAGTTGCAAAACATTTGAAGCCTGGAGTGACAGGTATTGAACTAGACAATTTAGCAGAAACATTTATAAGGGATCATCATGCTGAACCGGCTTTCAAAGGATATCCGGGTACTGTTTTTGATTTTCCGGGAACGTTATGCATTTCCCTAAACGAAGTCATTGTCCATGGTATTCCGGCGAGCACCCCGATCAAAGAAGGAGACGTTGTTTCTATTGATTGTGGCGTAAAAAAGAACGGATATTTCGGTGATGCAGCTTTTACATTTGCAGTAGGTCAGGTAAGCCCGGAAATCATGAAGTTGTTGGTCACGACCCGTGAATGTCTTGACCTGGCTATCGGACAGGCCATGGCAGGAAACCGGCTTGGGGATATTGGATATGCAGTCCAATATCATGCTGAAACCGAGTCAGGATATGGTGTCATCAGGGAAATGGTAGGACACGGAATAGGGAAGAAACTCCATGAACCTCCTGAAGTTCCAAATTATGGGAAAAGGGGAAAAGGACCGATTCTTCATGAAGGATTAGTAATAGCCATTGAACCTATGATCAACTTTGGAAGCAGGGCAGTTATGCTCAAAAAGGATGGGTGGACGCTTATAGCGAGAGATTTAAAGCCTTCAGCTCATTATGAGCATACTATTGTAGTCAGAAAAGAAAAAGCAGAGGTGCTGTCAGACCATGTAGTCATAGACAAAGCGGTAAAAAATAACGATAATTTGACCGAAGTGTGGATAAAAAAGTAGATATTTGCACTCCAAAATCAAAAAATGGCGAAACAACAGGTCATCAAACAAGATGGAATTATCGAAGAGGCCCTGTCAAATGCCATGTTCAGAGTAAGATTGGAGAATGATCACATGTTGATCGCCACGATCTCTGGAAAGATGCGGATGAATTATATCAGGATATTGCCGGGAGATAAAGTGTCAGTGGAAATGTCACCATACGATCTGTCAAGAGGCCGTATTACATACAGATATAAATAAATAACAGGCCTAAACACCTGTCAAAATAAACAAATATGAAAGTCAGAGCTTCAATAAAGAAAAGATCAGTTGACTGCAAGATTGTCAGAAGGAAGGGGAGACTCTATATTATTAATAAAAAGAATCCAAAATTTAAACAGCGTCAAGGCTGATAAAATACCTATAACTATATGGCGAGGATAGCAGGCGTAGATCTACCGAGGAACAAGAGAGGCATCATTGGCCTCCAGTATATTTTTGGCATCGGTGGTAGCCGGGCTAAAAAAATCCTTGAACAGCTTTCTATTGAAGAAAGCGTGAAAGTTCAGGATTGGACAGATGACAATGTGATGAACATTTCACGAATTGTTCAGGAGCAATACAAGGTCGAAGGAGAACTTAGATCTGAGGTTCAAACGCACATCAAACGGCTTATGGACATTGCCTGTTACAGGGGCCTGCGTCATCGAAAGGGTCTGCCTGTTCGAGGACAAAGAACTAAAACGAATGCCCGCACCCGGAAAGGAAAACGTAAGACTGTAGCAAACAAAAAGAAAGCAACTAAATAATGCTCCGACTCCGCTCAGCAACCGAACAATTAATGCTCGATAGCCAGGCTACAAAACATATTGACAGTATAATAGCAAAAAATCGTAATTCCAAAATCGAAAATCGAAAATCGAATAATGGCTAAAACAATAAAAAAAGTAGCAAAAAAGCGTAAAGTCAAAGTAGAATCTGACGGAAAAGCTTTTATCCAGGCCACCTTCAACAATATCATAGTCACGGTGACTAACCGTGCCGGTCATGTTGTCTCCTGGGCCTCTGCCGGAAAAGCTGGTTTTAAGGGTTCAAAAAAGAATACACCTTATGCTGCCCAGGTAGCTGCATCTGCGGCTGCTCAGGAAGCTTACGATGCAGGCATGAGATCTGCAGAAATATTTGTGAAAGGCCCCGGCTCAGGTCGTGAAGCTGCTATCAGAGCTATTGATGCAGTCGGCGTTAGAGTTTCGCGTATCCAGGATCTCACACCGGTTCCTCACAATGGATGCCGTCCTCCTAAAAGAAGAAGAGTCTGAAAAGCGCTGATTGAGCAACGAATTTTTTTCATTCTATTGATTATTAAAAGATATGGCAAGATATACCGGACCTACCACTAAAAAAGCCAGAGCCTTAGGCGAAATGATCTTTGGCTTTGACAAAAGTTTTGAGCGAAAAAAATATCGCCCGGGCCAACATGGTAATTCAAAGCGACGCCGCCAGAAATCAGAGTATGCGCTTCAGTTGCTTGAAAAACAAAAAGCAAAATACACGTACGGTGTATTGGAGCGTCAATTTAGAAACATCTTTGAAAAAGCTAGTTCTAAGAGTGGCGTTACAGGTACAGTACTTCTTCAGTTATTGGAATCACGCCTTGACAATACAATTTTCAGATTAGGTGTAGGTAGGACACGCAGAGCTGCACGGCAACTAGTATCACACAAACATGTACTTGTTAATGGTGAACTTGCCTACATCCCATCATATCAATTAAAGCCTGGGGATGTAGTATCAGTAAGAGGTAAATCTCAGCATATTGAAGTGATTTCAGACAACGTCGCCGCAAAAACAGATATCCGTAAATTTCCTTGGTTAGAGTGGAATCCGGACAGGATGGAAGGGAAATTCCTTACATATCCTGAACGCGATGATATTCCGGAGAAAATCAATGAACAATTGATCGTCGAGTTGTATTCTAAGTAATCATTGAAGGACAGATCTCCGGATCTTTATTCTCCTCTGTTTAGCTATCATTTATAAATTATTACACACGAAATCGTCTTTATGAGCATCTTGAATTTTCAAAAGCCGGATAAAATATTACTCCAGAAAGCCACTGACTTTCATGGGCAATTCGAATTTAAACCTCTTGAACCTGGATTTGGTCAAACAATTGGAAATTCGCTTCGTCGCATTCTGCTTTCTTCATTGGAAGGATATGCTATATCAGCAATCCGTATTGCAGGTGTAGATCATGAGTTTTCAAGCATCCCTGGCGTTGTTGAAGATGTTGTGGATATTATCCTCAACATTAAACAAATCAGATTGAAAAGTACCATGAAAGGTGATAAGGCTAACGAACACCAGATCTATATTACAATTAGTGGCCAGGATGAATTCCGCGCAAAGGACATTGAATCAAAAACCAATGTTTTTAAAGTGATGAATCCTGAACTCCTGATTTGTCGAATGGAACCTTCTGTCAACCTTGAGTTGGAAATGACCATCACCAAAGGAAGGGGATATGTACCTGCTGAGGAAAATATGCCTGAAAATGCACCTATCGGGGTTATTCCTGTTGATGCTATCTATACGCCAATTAAAAAAGTTGCTTACCAGGTTTCAAATACCCGTGTAGGCCAACGGACAGACTATGAGAAACTCAGCATAGAAGTAGAAACTGATGGCACTATTCATCCAGAAGAAGCTATTAAGGAAGCAAGCCGTATCATGATTCAACACCTGATGTTGATCACTGACGAACATATTACATTTGACGATAAAGTAGGTAAGGAAGATGGTATCGTAAATGAGCACATACTGAGTATGCGTAAATTACTCAAGACATCCCTGGAAGATCTTGATCTTTCTGTGCGTGCATACAATTGTCTGAAAGCTGCTAAAATCAATTCACTTGCTGAATTGGTAAGGTTCGATACACATGAATTATTGAAGTTTAGAAACTTTGGAAAAAAATCATTGGTGGAAATAGAGGAACTCCTCCAGATCAAAGGATTGACATTCGGAATGGATTTGTCTAAATACAAATTAGACGAAGACTAGATTGAAAGGGCTTATTTTTTTATAAGCTTATATGTTTATTAGATACATCAATGATTAAATCCAATAAACTTATAAACATATAAACCCATAAACATAATTGCAGTTACTGCGATGGCTTATAGCCCGGTGCTGCGGAGTCATTAATTTAATTAACCAACAATAATCGGTCATGAGACACGGTAAGACATTTAATCACCTTGGAAGGAAAGCAGGTCACCGCGCAGCTTTATTGATGAATCTGAGCTTAGCTCTGATCCAACATAAACGCATTTTTACAACTGTAGCAAAGGCGAAAGCCTTAAAAAAGTATATTGAGCCTTTAATCACAAAAGGTAGAAGTAATACTACACATAACCGAAGGGTGGTATTTGCCTATCTCAGCAACAAAGAAGCAGTCACAGAACTTTTCTCAACTATTGCAACAAAAATAGGAGACAGACCTGGAGGATACACTCGTGTGATTCGTACAGGATTCCGTAAAGGGGATGGCGCTGAAATGGCAATGATCGAGTTGGTAGATTTTAATGAACTCTATACAAATCTGAAAAAGCGTAGAAGTCAATCAGGTTCAACGACAGGCAAACCTGTAACGAAGCGAACAAGAAGAGGAAAAGGTAAATCGACAACTGCTGCAACTACTGCTGCTGCCACGCCTCAGGACACTACAGCAGCTTCAGAAGAAGAATAGTACCTGGTTATACCAGTATATATAAAGGCCGGAAGATAACTCCGGCCTTTATTATTTATCACAGGATGAGAGCTCTTCCATCCTCTTCAATTATATTTTTTCCTATATATTTGTGCCCCTGAATGTAAGGGTTACACACATGCTATCAAATTCTGGTACTCCATCAGCCATACTACTTTTAGAAGACGGGATGTATTTCGAAGGAAAGGCTGCTGGTAAAAGCGGTACTGCCACCGGGGAACTATGTTTCAATACCGGTATGACCGGCTACCAGGAAATATTTACAGATCCTTCCTACTATGGACAGATCCTCGTCACAACCCATGTTCATATTGGCAATTACGGAATTAAGAAGGGTGATGTGGAGAGTGGCCATATGCAGATCAATGCTCTTGTGTGCAAGACTTTTGTTGATGAATATAGCAGGGCGTTAGCAGATCAATCTATTCAAAGCTACTTTGAAAATGAAGGAAAGCTTTGTATTTATGGAGTTGATACCAGATCAATTGTAAGACATATTCGAAGTAAAGGAGCAATGAATGCAATTGTCTCAAGTGAAATATCAGATATAGTGGCCCTGAAAAAAATGCTTAAAGAAGTGCCTTCCATGGAAGGATTAGAACTTGCATCCATTGTATCCACAAAATTATCATACGAAGTAGGTGATCCAGATTCAAAGTACCGGATCTCCGCTTTAGATTTTGGTATAAAAGCTAATATTTTAAAATGCCTTGTTGAGCGGGGTTGTCATGTAAAAGTATTTCCTGCTAAATCTACATTTGAAGAGCTAATGTCATTTAATCCTCATGGTATTTTCCTGTCAAATGGACCAGGTGATCCGGCGACGATGACATATGCAATAAACACAATCACCAAACTTGTAAATTCCAACATTCCCCTTTTTGGAATTTGCCTTGGGCATCAGTTATTAGCACTTTCGCAAGGGATCTCTACTTATAAAATGCATCATGGGCATAGAGGAATTAATCATCCCGTGCTGAATAAAGTGACCGGACTTTGTGAAATAACCACGCAAAACCACGGCTTTGGTGTGTCACCTGCAGAGTTATTAAAATATAGTGATAAAGTTGATGTCACTCATATCAACCTTAACGATCAAACAATTGAAGGTCTCTCCGTAAAAGGCAGACCGGCATTTTCTGTGCAGTATCATCCTGAATCATCCCCAGGTCCGCATGATTCAAGGTATTTGTTTGATCAGTATTTGTCGCTAATCCAATCGCTTAATTAATTTTATAATCTTTCATCACTATTTATTCCAAAACGATGAGCGCTATAATAGATATTATTGCCAGAGAAATTCTGGATAGCAGAGGAAATCCCACTGTTGAAGTTGAGGTTATAACTGAATCAGGTATTGTAGGAAGGGCAGCAGTACCCTCAGGTGCTTCAACCGGTAAGCATGAAGCTGTTGAATTGAGAGATGGCGACCCAACTCGTTACTTAGGAAAAGGTGTTCTGGATGCATGTAAAAATGTTGAAGAGAAGATTGCCGAACAATTGATTGGAATGGATGTCTCAGAGCAATTGGAAATTGATCAGGCCATGATTGATCTTGATCCGAATCTCAATAAATCCGGGATTGGTGCTAATGCGATGTTAGGTGTAAGTCTCGCAGTGGCAAAAGCAGCTGCAGCAGAACATCATCAACCTCTGTTCAGATATATCGGAGGTGTCAGTGCGCATGTTCTTCCGGTACCGATGATGAATATTCTCAATGGGGGTTCACATGCAGATAATAGTATAGACTTTCAGGAATTTATGATTATGCCTGTAGGTGCTGATCACTTCAGAGATGCCCTTCGCATGGGAGCAGAGGTATTTCATCATTTGAAAAAAGAACTTCATGATTCAGGTCATTCAACGAATGTAGGTGATGAAGGTGGTTTCGCTCCTAATCTCAAATCGAATGAAGAGGCCATTGAAGTTGTATTAAAGGCAATAGAAAAAGCAGGCTTCCGACCAGGAGAAGATATTGTTATTGCTTTGGATGCAGCAGCTTCAGAATTTTACAATGCACAGGACAAAACATATGATTTTAAGAAGTCTTCAGGTCAGAAAAAATCATCTGAAGAAATGGTTTCTTACTGGTCTTCATGGTGCAACAAATATCCCATCTTTTCGATTGAAGACGGATTGGATGAAGATGATTGGGACGGTTGGAATAAACTTACTACAGCACTAGGCCATAAAGTCCAGCTCGTAGGTGATGATCTATTTGTGACCAACGTAGAAAGATTAACTTTAGGAATCGAACGTCAGAGTGCAAATAGTATCCTGATTAAGCTTAATCAGATAGGAACATTGTCTGAGACCATAGAAGCAGTACAATTAGCCACGCGAAATAGCTTTACTTCTATCATAAGTCACAGAAGTGGTGAAACTGAAGATGTCACTATTGCTGATCTTTCTGTGGCCTTAAATACAGGACAGATCAAAACAGGCTCCTTATCCCGATCTGAAAGAGTCGCCAAATACAACCAGCTTTTACGTATTTGTGATGTATTGGGAGATTCTGCTTTTTATCCCGGCTTATCACTCTTAAGCAGATAGTCGACTTACTTTTTTGCTTTATCCTTCCCCTTTATGGTTTTTAAAACTGATGGTACGGCTATTGTAATATCGCCAATACCATTCCCATGGTATTATTATCCCATCAGCATATCAATTGTCCTTTTATGCAATTTATAGTCCTTGAACAGGTGGCAGGACTGATGTGGGCATCGGTATACAGACCATATTGGCCTGTCCCCCTTCTCTATTTGAAGAAGGGTTCAGACCTTGTAGGAAATCAGTATTTTATCATTATCTTTCGGACTTTACAACAGGTCTCAACAATATGAAAAATTTAATTCATCTACGGCTGGTGATTTCAAATTTAATTGCTGCCGGTTGGCTCAACAAATATTCTGTTTCTGCCGGTTTGTTTGTCATTTGGATGCTTTTTTTTGATAAGCATAATTTCTTTACACAGTGGAGCCTGAGAAGTTCAGTGAATCAGTTAGAGAGTTCCATTACGGACTATCAGGTGCAACTCGCTAAAGCTGAAGCCGAGCATCAGGACCTGATGAATAATAAAGAAAAATTTGCGAGAGAAAAATATCTCATGCATAGACCTGATGAGGATGTCTTCATATTTCAATAACGGTAAGTAGAATCAGATTGCTTTTATGAGTGTATTAGTAGGAAAGGACAGCCGTGTTTTGGTGCAGGGCTTTACCGGAACAGAAGGAACATTTCATGCCAGCCAAATGATTGAATACGGCACTAATGTCGTAGGCGGTGTGACACCCGGCAAAGGAGGACAACTTCACCTGAATCTGCCCGTCTTCAATACTGTAGAAGAAGCAGTAAAGGAGACCAGGGCAAATGTTTCCATCATATTTGTCCCGCCTGCTTTCGCACCCGACGCTATCCTTGAAGCAGCTGAATCAGGTATAAAAGTTATCGTTTGTATTACCGAAGGAATACCTGTTCAGGACATGATTAAAGTAAAGTCCTATCTTAATTCTTCCGGCTCCAGACTGATCGGCCCTAATTGTCCCGGTATTATTACTCCCGGAGAGGCAAAAATTGGAATTATGCCTGGGTTTATCCATAAGCCGGGTACAATCGGTATTGTCTCCAGATCAGGTACTCTTACGTATGAAGCAGTTGACCAGGTTACGAAAGCAGGATTAGGTCAATCCACCTGCATAGGTATTGGAGGTGATCCGATCTGTGGAACTACAACGCTCGAGGCCGTACGTTTACTCATGGAAGATCCTGCTACTGAAGGGATCATCATGATTGGTGAAATAGGTGGCTCAATGGAATCGGACGCTGCTTATTGGATAAAAGAAAACGGCACGAAACCTGTCGTAGGATTTATTGCTGGAAAGACCGCACCAAAAGGAAGAAAGATGGGTCATGCAGGAGCCATCATTGGTGGTAAAGCAGATACTGCTGCCGCGAAAATGGAGATCCTTGCCGCTTGTGGTGTTATTGTTGTCGAATCTCCTGCTCAGATTGGAGCCACTATGGCTAAAGCCATGCTGAGGAAATAATTCAATCATATTTTAATTAATAAAAATCAGATTCTTCATTAGCATTTGTCCATATGATTCAACATCAATTGTTAGCAGGTAAAAGAGGTGTTGTTTTCGGCGCCCTTGATGAACAATCTATCGCATGGCATGTAGCCACACAATGTGTTGCTGAAGGTGCCCGTATTACGCTGACGAATGCACCTGTGGCCATGCGGTTCGGAACAATCCAGAAACTAGGCGAGCAACTGAATGCAGAAGTTATTTCCGCAGATGCAACTTCCATGGAAGAGTTAAAATCACTGTTTGAAAAATCAGTTGATATTCTCGGGGGCCCACTTGATTTTGTCCTGCATTCCATAGGAATGTCATTGAATGTGCGAAAAGGAAAAACATATACAGACATTAATCATGAATGGATGCTGAAAACATTAGACATCAGTTCCATCTCATTTCACAAAATGATGCAAGTCCTGTATCAATTGGATGCAATGGCAGAAGGTGGATCTATTTTAGCGCTCACATATATTGCAGCCCAGCGTGTGTTTCCTGATTATAACGAAATGGCTGATGCAAAAGCCTTATTAGAGTCCTTTGCACGTAGTTTTGGGTATCATTTTGGTATTAAAAAACATGTTCGGGTAAATACACTTTCACAATCACCCACCCGAACAACAGCCGGAAGCGGTGTGAAAGGATTTGATGATTTTTTCTCCTATGCGGATTCAATGGCCCCCCTGGGAAACGCCAGTGCAGAAGATTGTGCACGTTATTGTGCTGCTCTTTTCTCTGACTATACAAAAGCTGTCACGATGCAGAATCTGTTTCATGATGGTGGTTTTAGCTCTATGGGTATTAATCCTGCAGTTATGAGCAAAGGATAGTTTATTATATCTTCCTTGCGTTATATGTTCTGCATGAATACTGCGCTACGAATTTTTACATCCCTTGTTTTCCTCAACCTGACCATTTCAGCCACACTAAAAGCTCAAATCAGAGACTTGGGGCAAAATGCATTAGGCTCTTCAGAAATAAAAGATACACTCGATTCCGGCATTCTACCCCTCGATACACCGGTGGTCATGACATATGTTTTAATAGGAGATCCGGATGTCAGCTACTCTTTCAAGGATACATTTTCATGGGGGGACACGAAACATTTTCCTTTAAGATTTGATCAGGCCCATCTCGGCAATTATGGTTCACCGGTACGATCTTTAGCGCCATCACAATTTTCAACTATAGGATTTTCTACAGGATGGGACCAGTATGATCCGTATTATTTACAAGTAGACAGTTTTAAATATTATAGCCAGGATATCCCGGTTACAAAAGTGAAGTATTCTCAAGCCGGCCAGGAGGACACATATGTTTCGCTCAGTTTTGGAAGAAGTTTTGCAAAGGGTTTGAATTTGAGCTTGTCTTATGATCGCATCAATCAAATCGGTGAATTTGCTCATCAGCGCCAAAAGAATACAGCTTTTGGAATTGGTGTTTGGCATAATTCACCTTCAGGGAAATACGATGCCTTCTACAATTATCTTTCAAATGCGGCCATCGGCGAAGAAAATGGTGGTATTTCAGAACCTGATTTAATTGGTAGCATAGTGCCTGATCTAAAGGTGCCCGTTTACCTTTTAAACGGTTTGACTACACACAAACATAGAAGTTTTGATACAAAGCAAATATTTCATCTTATTAAAGATTCCTCCGCACCAGGGTTTGATCTGTGGTTAAATGCAAATTATTCAACAGGCCTTTACAAATTTTCAGATATCCCGATTGATACCTTGTCTGATTACTATGGCGTTGAATACCGTTTTGATCAAAGAGGTATAAGGCAATTTACATCTGAAAATGATTTTGAAATGAGCGGTGGGGTTTCATTACCATGGACATCTGCAAGGTCAATGATTCAATCATCTTTACGTTACAGGTTCATTTCACTTGAACAGGAACCGCAGGAAAGAAAAATAAAGGAACTTTTCTGGGAGGCTTCGGGCGATTTTCAGTGGATAAAAGCACTTCAGTTGAAAGGTCGAATGTCACTGGGTATAGGCCAAGCCAATGGTTCATTTTTATTCAAAGCAGAAGGAAAATTAAATACAGGCCTGATCGGAAAATTCTCAGGATACTGGTCCATCATGTCTCGCAAGCCCTATATGATCGAATCAACATTTTTTGTCAATCAATCATCTATATACCAAACTCATTTTAATAATCCTTTTGCTAACGATGTAGGGGTAGAATGGACTTGGGAAAAACAAAAGCTAAAAGCCGGAATCAACTGGCTTGTTTTTGATAATTACATTTATTTCGATACGCTACGACAACCTGCACAGATTACTAGTTCTTTTTCATTGCGCCGTTTTTCGTTAAGTAAAGAATTCGATTTTTCGTGGTTAGGTCTAAAGACTGATATTATATGGCAACCGGATGCGAAGGAAGAACTCGCTATTCCGGATTTAATATATTCTGTCGGATTATTTGGGCGTCTTAAATTATTCACCCGAAAGGTTACAGTCATGCCGGGTATTGATATCACATATCATGATGGATATCATGGGTTAAGTTATTTTCCGGTGAACGGAAGATCCCATCTGACAAATGGTCCATCCATTCCAGATTACTTGAGAATTGATGCAGTGATTGCAATGAAAATAAGATTCCTGAAGGCATTTGTCAGGATGGAAGACCTTGCAGGTTTATGGGAGTCAAGAGTTCTTTACCAGGCGGATTATTACCCACACTATCC
>JBDUAU010000372.1:0-4419 GCA_040004485.1 Saprospiraceae bacterium | reverse complement strand
AAAACAATATGAAAAGTTTTGCCGGGTAGTTTCTTCATATCATTTTGATGCGTATGAATAGAGGTTCTTACCGCTGCAATGAGATTTCCATGCGATAGGATTACTTCGTACTTCTATATTTACTATACATCACCACCCCCTTCTCAAATTCCAAAGTCTTTTTCCACTTTCTCTTTTTTCGCGCTTTATCATAACATCCCCAATGCCCATAATTCTTTGGATAAGTTGACAATTCAATAGTTACCCAATCGGCAAAGACATGGCCATTGATGAGGATGGGGGTATAATGATTGGCTTCAAAAAAAGGAATGATGTCTACTTTGTCATGGGTTGGATTGTCCTTGACAATGTCGACAAGGAAAAGTTTTTTATCAATGACCTTCCATGTTGCCTGATATTCCCGCAGGCAATCCAGATTGGGCACATAGATTTCACTGCTGCGAAAAGGCCGGACTTCGAAGCCCAGATCTTCCAGGGGAAAGGATCGCAGAAAAAGAGTGTCATTCCCTATGATTAAAAGATCGGGTTTTTGGTCTATCGTGAGAGAGAAGTTTATGGCTGTCAGGAGTGAACAGAGTATAATAACTAAGCCTTGAGTAAGGTTTTTTCTCACCATGTTACATGCGGTGTATCTTATTTTAAAGACGAACGAAAATCACATGAAGGTTTGATTTTCAATCATCTTCCTCATTTATCCCGGCGTAAAAGACCCGATTACGTTGTTGTATTGCCATCTGTCAGGATAGGCTAAAATAGCTAACCATTTTTAAAGTGGCAAATGAACCTCTATTCAGGAGGTAAGCTGCTCAATCTTAGACCTTAAAGTTTGCCTGTCCCCCGGCGATTTAGCCAGCGCCAATGCAGACTGATAATGTTTTCTGGCTTTTTCTTTGTCAACAGTCTTATACAATTCGCCAAGCAAAGTATAATAAAAGTGATTGTCCGAGAGATTTAGTTTCTCTGCCTCCACAATCGCTTCTTTCACGCCATTAGCCTTTGCCAGGGCATATGTTCTGTTCAACGCTGCAATAGGTGAGTACTCGATCTGAAGTAGCTTGTTGTAAAGCTGAAGTATGTTTTCCCATTTTTCTTCCGAATCGATTTTATGGGTGTGCCAGTAAGCAATCGCCGCTTCAAGATGGTACTTCGAAAGTTTATTTCCGACTGAAGCACGGTTCAAATAATATTCTCCTTTTTCAATCAATTCTTTATTCCAAAGTGTTTCATCCTGTTCTTCATAAAGTATACTATCTCCATTCTCATTCGTGCGGGCTTCAAACCGTGAGGAATGGAAACACATCAACGCCAGAAGTGCATTTGCCGAAGGCGTATTTGTTTTCTCATTTTCAATCAGCATGATATTTAACCGGATGGCTTCAAGGCAGAGATCTTTTCTCAATGTGGTGTTTTGTGAAATGGAATAATATCCTTCACTAAAAAGCAAATACAACGTCGTAAGCACTGCATCCATCCTTCCATTGATTTCTGAGGCCACAGGCAGTTCAATCTTTACGTTTTCTTCTCTTAATTTTTCTTTTGCTCTCGCCAGACGCTTATAGATGACTTCTCTATTGGTGAGAAAAGCGTCTGCAATCTCTTCCACACCAAAACCGCAAAGAATACTTAGAGAAAGACCTACCTGGGCTTCAGTCGAGATACAGGGATGACAAGTCGCAAACATCATCTGCAATTGACTGTCAGTGATGTTCTGGTTTGACAAATCGATATCCATTATCGTCTCATCCACTTCAGAGGTTTTTATAGCTATGGCAACTTTCTGAGAAAAAACTGCCTGGTGCTTCAAAAAATCTTTTGCTTTATTTTTTGCAACTGTGTAAAGCCACGCCGTCGGATTCGCAGGCAGCCCTTTAAGTCCCCATGTTTCCGATGCGATCAGGAAAGTATCACTGACGATGTCTTCCGCTATCTCGATATGTTCGATACCGAAATGCCTGCACAGAACAGAAATTATTTTCCGGTATTCGGTTCTGAAAAGATGGGGTAACAGCTGCCTTTCTTCCATAAATGAAAACGCTTCTGTAAATCTACAAAAGCGTTTTTGTTTTTATTCAACCGTTGTCCATCTTGATGATTTCGCGAACTTCTACGCTGCCGCCCACATGTAGAATAGGGCATCCAAGTGAAAGTTCAGTTGCTTCTTCGATCGAATTCGCTTTAATTATGGTATATCCACCGATGGCTTCTTTAAGTTCTACAAAGGGACCATTTGTAACAATGTTACCTGGTTTTAAAACCTTTCCATCCCAGGCCAATCGGTTACCTGAATCGACCAGTTTGTTTTGCGCGGCGATATTACCGATCCAATCCTGCCACGGTTTCATCATGGCTTGCAATTGTTCTGGTGACAACGAGGGTTCATTATTGACGACATCTCTTCTGAAGACGAGTAGAAATTCCTGCATGATATAATATTTTTATATTGAATAGTTTGGATGATAAAAGTGATGTAAAGATGCATTTATATGCTCATTTTCAATTTTAAAATGGCATGAAGAAAGTTGTCCGTAGTGTCAAACTACGGACAACTTTCTTGCTGAATGCTACGATTAAAATGCTAAAAGAAAAATTGTTCGGTAATGATCTTTCCGTCCTTTACTTCATAGACGCATATCTCTTCGAGGGTCATCCTTCCTTTTTCTTTGATCGTGGCATCTAAAGTCATGGCTGCGCTGAAGAAATTACCACTGATGACCGGGTCGGAGAAAGTGCCCCCATGGCGCTGTTCAATCATGGATGCAAATTCGGCCCCTTTTTGTGCTACTGCTTTTTTGCCTTTGGCAGATTTGGACATGCTGTTTGCCGGCTCAATGCTGCTAACATCATCGGAGAATAATTCTTCCTGTGCTTGCTGGATCTGGCCGATACGGCATAATTCAACCAATCGGTTTGCCACATCCTGTGTGGTCATTGTTTTTTGAGAAATCGTCATGATATTAGTTTTTAGTAGTTAAAATGTTTGATAACGACTACATGACGACTGAGATTGGAAAATTGGACAGGGATTGTAAATTATTTCAGGAATTCAGAAATAAAAATTGATATGCCCGTATGCAAAACTGAGTTTTGGCGACGCGAAAGGGTAAATGCAACCTGCCTTTAACAGTGGGGAATAATAAGTGAGGGCTATGTGTTAATTTAGAATACAAATTGATTCACTATTCACTACACTTTGCTACACCAAATACCCAAAAGCATTATCATCCTGCTTCAGTTCAGAGTAATTTACCTTGTGTCGTTCAAGATTGGCCAGCAATCTGAGATTGATTCGCATCACAAAGCTTTCTAACCTCGCGTTGCAGTTGTATAGTTGGTTTATCAACAATGGACATGCACGGAATGAGAAAGACGAAAGGGAGGTTGAGGAATATTTCCAGTTACAGATGTCAGATGATCTGAAGAAAGGAAGTCGATTTTACGAAAAATTGTATTTGTATCAGTGTTATGGCTGGTATGCATTTATCCGGCAGGACTTTTTGTCATACTATCGCTATACGCAACATTGGGTCGATTTGTTTCACCAGGAGCCGATGATGATTAAAATAGCTTCTCTGTATTTTGGTGCAGGGGATTTCAATAACAGTATTGATTATTTGAATAAAATCATACCGGGGAAAGTCAATCTCCGGTATGATCAACCACGAAGACACAAAGACGCGAAGAAAAACTTTGGGCCTGTGTAGTGTAAAAAATCAAATAGCCACGAAGACGCTAAGACGCGAAGAATAAATAACCCCTGAGTAATATGACTTTACCCAGGGGTTATTATTAAAATGATTTTGAAATAATGAAATGGCATTTAACAGCCAAATCACAAGCGGCGATTTTTATTTTATATATTTCCTCAGATGTTCGTCAGTGGAGGCTACACATTCATTCCATGATTTCCAGAAGTTGTCCCAAGAACCAGCGCCATACATGGATTCGTAATCATTGCGCCAGCTGATGTCGTCGTCAAAATCGGCATACTTGTTAAATGAATAAATGATAACCGCATCATTCCCTTTACTGCTCCATAGATCATTGTAAAATACCCGTAATGAATACGTGTATTTTTTAGCTTCCCACATGGATTTCCATTTTTTCATCAGATCAGAAAACTGATAGCGCATGCCTGGTTTGATGTCAATGGTCCAGACATCAGCTCTGTCAGGATGATAGTTAGGCGGTGTGACGGACAGATCTTCCTGGAGTTTCCATAAGTTGGATTCACCATATTGATCGATATGGATGTTAATATTATTTGCCCAGTCGGCATCATGTTCTTTATTGCCATCAGGTTGATGATCCAGATCAGCATACATTAATGGACCCATCGACCAGAAATACCAGCCATCACTTCCTGAACCTTCAGTGACCACGGCAAATCTCTCATTATGGAAGCTCGGGATGGATACGTGA
>JBDUAU010000610.1:0-4421 GCA_040004485.1 Saprospiraceae bacterium | reverse complement strand
CTTTTAGCGCCCCGTCACGATCACCATGAAGTCATTGTCCGTCAACACAAAGTTGCCGTTGGTGATGTACACTTTAAATGTCGTTGCGGTGAGAGTGTTGACGCTGATCAGCCGCGCAGCAGCGGCGGAGATCGCCGGCGAGTCGATCTCGGGTATAGCCACAACCGCCATCCTCGTGTTATCGATCGCCCCGACCTGAAGCGTTAAGGTGTATTCTCCGGTGACATGCGTTACGCTGGCCACGCCATACGAGGAGATTATAATAGCCGATGAACCCACATACGCCCAAGCCTGGATGGCGTTGTCGCGGTGATACTCCCCAAATGGGTGAACCCCGCCGTCGCCGGCGTTGGCGCTCAGCTTGAGGGTGCCGCTTATTATTCTAACCTGGTCTGCGATATTGATGGAGTCAGATATTTTTACTCCCCCAACTACTTCTAATTTAGCACCGGGGGTGGTAGTGCCAATGCCAACATTTTGCGCCATGCCTGTTAAAGTAAAAAATAGAAAAAATGAAATTGGTAATAATTTTTTCATTATTGATGCTTATTTGTTTTTGCTAAAAAATATATAACCTTTTCATTTTACGGATTTTTATTTCCAATGAACGCTAACGTCAGTTCGCGCAATAACCTTCGGATAATTGTTCATTACCCTTCATGGATCATGCTGTAACTGTCCTGAATTTATTTTCTTCAAATCTTCTATGAGCGTGAATAGGACGTAATGCACTTAGAAATGCAAAAATCCTTTCGGTTATCCACTTTTTCATACCAGCGACTCCCAAGATATTGATTCTTCGAAAATCTAGTGTACGTCTTGAGTCCAGTATCCGGTATCCCTTTATCCAGCATCCAAAATATTGGTAATCATTTTTTAGGAATCCTGATCTCGTAAGCCTTCCTGTTCTTATTCGTAAGTGAAGTACCAATCAGCCATGGGTTGAATAATTTCAGCATTCGGTAACTGGTGCCGTACTGTTGTGCAAGGCCTGCAAGATTTGGAATTGGTTCGGTGATGATCAGAGTGCTGTATTTTTCAAGAGGTGCATATAGCTGATCATCTTCCACATAGAATCCATACTTTTTAGGATTATTCATAATCTCCTTTATGGCTATGATCCTGAATATGTAGCGGGATGTTTCTTCATTGAGATTAAGGTCATAATAATTATTTGCTTTTTGTTCATCAAGACGTTTTGCAATACCGGCTTCTCCCATATTGTATGCTGCAGCAGCTAATGTCCAGCTTCCAAATTTCTGTTTGAGATGAAGTATAAATTTGCATGCAGCTTCTGTTGATTTTTCAACATGGTATCGCTCATCGACTTCGCTGTTGATTTCAAGTCCATATCCTTTACCTGTTTCTTCAAGGAATTGCCAAAATCCTTTAGCCCCTGAAGGTGAAGTAGCCATCCTTAAATTACTTTCGGCTACAGAGAGATATTTAAAATCTTCCGGGATAGCGTATTGTTTCAAAATGGGTGCGATCACCGGAAAAAACCTGTTCGCTATTTTTAGATTGAGAAGAGTAGTGGCATTGAGATAACTGTTGATCAGCAGCTCCCGGTCAAGACGTTCGACGGCATCAAAATTATCTTTAGGAATGGCCTCCCCGGCGAAATTAAATTCCTGGTGAAGATCAAATGCAATGGTTCGTCTATACATCGTATTGGAATCGACAACGGCGGGACTTTCTGTTGTTAACTTCTCATTATAAAAAGAACTAAAGATGACGAGACAAAAAAAGCCTGCCATAATAGAAGTGAAGACGTACATTTTCTTTTCCATAGATTACTATTTATACTGATATGTTGATCAAAAAACTCTCAGATTGAAGATAAACAAGATAACGAAAATCCGAAGAAATTAATTGGACTACATTTCTATGATCTGGTTTGACCCGGCAAAGAGAATGCCACGATTTCACAAAATCTCTTTTCGACTTTTTCAGTCATGTTATCCCGATAAACCTCGTCATTAATTGTATTCGGAAGGTTGTATACCGACTTTCATTTTTGTGATAGGACATCATTAACTTATTAGAAACAATTTATAATGATTGAAACCTAGTGTTGGTCGGACGTGTTGCTTAAATTGTGTTCATTCCCAAAGATCCTCCTTTGGGAATGATATCTTATAATCTCCCATTTGCGGTTTATATCATCGACTACCGTGACATTTACCACTGAGTAGTATAATGTGTATTTTAATCTTTATTAATTAATATATCATGTCTTCCAAAAGATTGGCCTTGATCAATCATAGTAAAGTAGAAAATCAGGAGAATAATCGGACACACAGCTCTTATCTGAGCACAGGATTTTTGTCCTGTTGCTTTCTTTTCTTTTCTGTAATATCTCTTGGAAATCAACCAAATGGAGATTGGAAAGCTCCGGCATCAGCCGATGCGGTAACAAATCCTTTTAAAGGATCACCTGCCGCCGCGGAAACAGGTAAGAAAATATATACCCAATATTGCGTGGTATGCCATGGACCAAAAGGCAAAGGTGATGGACCCGCAGCCCCGGCTTTGAATCCAAAACCCGCAGATCACTCCTCCCCAAAAATTCAGAACCAGACGGATGGTGCCCTATTCTGGAAATTGACAACCGGCAGAGCTCCTATGGCTTCTTATGCAACCACATTCACCGTAGATCAAAGGTGGCAGTTAGTATGCTATATAAGAACACTGAAAAAAGTATAATCATAAAAGAAGGAAATATGAAGTAAGCATTAATCAATTGACGTGACTTATAAAATAAAAACGAACATGAAAACAACTATTCTATTATTTTTCCTGAGCATGTTGAGCAGCAATCTGCTTTTTGCACAGATGACCACAAATCAGGATGACCAGGCGACATCGCCGGCTGTGTCACCGGATAATACTAAGTTTATCATCACCGGAACCGCGAACCTGGGATTTATTGCGGATAAGAATGCAGATGAAAAATTTAATTTTAATGATTATGGTCTGAATCCATTGTTTCAATGGAAACCTTCTCAAAAAATGTTCATTGAAGCCGAAATAGAAATTGTCCCGGACGCTATTGAACTGGAATATGCCAAAATGTCTTTTGTCGCGAATCCATATCTGACCATTGGAGTTGGAAGAATGCTCACTCCTTTTGGAGCCTATGGAGAACGCTGGGAACCGCTGCTTTTGGAACGATTCCCCAATGCACCTCTTCGGGCGAGTGATGAATATCTTCCCGACGACACCCATCTTGGGTGGGGTGCCATGCTGGGCGTTGATGCACGTGGAAAAGTTGCTCTTGGAAGTTCGAAATTAAATTATGCCGTTTTTCTTTCAAATGGACCGCAACTCTCAAAAGATGAAGCCGGGAATATTACAGGGATAACACAATTCGAAAACCTGGATGATAATAATTCAAATAAAGGATTTGGTGGAAGAATTGGTTTTATACCTTTTCACAACGGTTCATTGGAAGTAGGTTTTTCAGCCTACACAGGTAAGGCTGGTGATGAAAATGACGCGCTATATAAGGACATCGGAGCCACAGCAATCGCTCTTGATCTGAATTATGCGAAATCAATTAATTCAATCAAATCAACTATCCGTGTCAGGGGCCAGTTCAATTCTTTAACAGTCGATAAGGCCATGTATGCAGTTCCTGATGATCCCAATGGAGCTATGTACACTTTTGACAATACGCTGCAAAATTATTGGGGCCAGATTTCTTTCCGCCCTTCATTACTGGATACAAAAATTTTGAAGAACATTGAATTGCTGTTCAGATATAACTCCCTTACTCCACCAAAAGATGCAGCCTGGGCTCCAAAAGATGAAAATGGAAAAGGAGGAAGTATCACACGAACAGATATTGGCCTTTGCTATTGGCTAAGTTGGAGAACCGGACTTCGGTTGGCTTATGAAACAACTACACTTCCGGATAATTCAACCTCGAGTCAATTTCTGGGTCGCGTTGTAATGGGATTTTAATCAAATATGACATCATATAAAAGATAAAATAAAATGAAAAATATAAAATACATATTAGTTATTGGCGGTTTGCTGATAACCTTTGCAGCCAGCTTAACCAATTGTGCAACTTCACAGGCTGTTACGGATGCAACCGGTGCCTCCTTATGGGGAGAGAATTGTATGCGGTGCCATGATGCACCATCACCTGCTAATTACAGAGATGAACATTGGGATATGGTGGCCATGCACATGAAAGTTCGTTCCAATGGAATTACAGATGAAGAAATGGCTAAGATTGTCTCTTTTCTGAAGTCAGCGAATTGACATATTGGAGGACTTTGAAATCGTTCGCTTCGGCTCCGCTCAGCGACCGATGAAGATTTCGAAATAATGTTTCGGCTCCGCTCAACATACAGTCATCGTTCGCTTCGGCTCCGCTCAGCGACCGATGAAGATTTCGAAATAATGTTTCG
>JBDUAU010000018.1:0-4421 GCA_040004485.1 Saprospiraceae bacterium | reverse complement strand
TATGAATTGCGGAGCTTTATCGTCAATATCCGTTTGAATGATTTTATTATCCGGAGTCAGATAAATAAAATGAAGTGGGTCATTGCATTTATAACCTGACACGGGTGTTGCATATTTATATATTCCATCAGCCAGTTTCATTGTTCCGTCTTCTGTAAAAAGCGCTGGTGGCCCCCAGTCTCTCACCCAGAACGCATCAATGCCCTGGGGTGCGTGAATAAATTTGATATGTTTTGGATCCAGGTGCCATTTGCTTAACCAAGTGACAGCTTCCTTTTGCGTTTTGTCATCCGGAACCATGATATATAGTTTGCTATCCGTGGCCAGTTCAATCACAAGTTTGTACGGAATGCTCAATGGCCATGTGATGATTACGCCCAGGGCAGGCTCCCACTCAGCAGCCATTCTGTTTCTGCCCGTTGGAGTGTATGTTGGTTGGCTATAAGTTTTAGCCTGGAAAAGTATGATGAATGCGGCAAAGATGAATTTCATTTTCATATTGCAAGGATAATGAAATGTTACTTCTCCTTCAATGCCTTGTCAATCGCAGGCACCAGATCCGACTCCATGGTCAGTTCGTTCATGCCCCGGTTTGTCTTTATGATCTTGAGATGTTTATCCACCACGAGTGTAACCGGGTAACCCCACTTTGTATGAAAAGCACCACCTATGATCGGATCTCCATCAGCGATATGATCAAAATGGAAGGGATGCTCAATAAGAAAATCTGTAATGATCTCCGGCGTATTTCGTCCAATGGCTAAAAAATTGACTTGTTTGGTTTTATACTTTTCAACAAGATTGTTAAACGCAGGCATCTCCATCTGACACGGCATACATCCTTTGAACCAGAAGTTGATGACGGTGACCTTTCCTTTGAAATAATTCTTATCCACCTTCTTCCCTTCCATCGTCGTCGCCGTGAATTCTGGCAATTGCGCTCCGATCAGACAATCTGCACTCCAGTAAAAATAAGAGATGCTCCCGCCTCTATTGACTGTATCCGGAAGACATGCATTGATAGCTGTGTTGTAATCCAGAAGTTGACGTTGTGGATGACATGCGATTTGAATAAAAAAGGCAATGAATATTAAAATTGAGAGAATGATTTTCATTATAGCAAGATTAATGAAATTTTTGATGATGAAGGATCAAATTTCTTGCAGGTTGCCCATCATAGGGAATGTGGAGAACGAGAAGCCATTGTTGGAACGAAATGCCGTTATTTGAGTTTTCTCCACCTTGTAGTAGTCAATCATCGGATTATGCACGCTGTAACGCCGTTGTTTGAGTTTTCTCCCACAACCACATGTTAGCGAAATACTGTTGTTGGAGTTTTCTCCATCAACTACAGGTTACTATACTTGAAATTGGAAATTAATGCTTCCACGTTGATCACTTCCCGCCTAAAACTTTATCTATCACAGGAGTCAAAGCAAGCTGAACATCATCAATGGCAGTACTATCCACTCTTCCTCCACTGTGCGCATAAAGTATAGTCGAATATTCATCCATCACGATGGTTAATGGATAACTTCCTTTGTATTTAAAATTGCTTGTTATAATCGGAAGTCCATACACGATCTGATCAAAATTATAGGGATGGCAAGAAAGAAAATTCAACATTTCATTAGTCGTGTTACGACTTATTGCCAGGAAATTGACATCTTCTGTATTATACTTCTCAACAAGTTTATTGAGACCAGGTATCTCAGCCACACATGGACCACAACCAATGTGCCATAAGTTAATAACGGTTACTTTACCTCTGAAATAAGATTTATCAATTGTTTTCCCCTCCATTGAAACTCCTTCAAAATCAGGTAATCTGGTACCTAACATACACTTATCATAAGGGGTTATCGTGATAGTTCCCAAATCCTTTGTCTTAATTTGATAGGAGGCACAAGAACTAATCGCAGCGTAATAATCCTTCGGTTTTTCCTCACAAGCCATTTCGAGTAGGATCAGTAGAAAAAGGAAAATATAATTAATGTATTTCATAGTTTTCAAATCCATTTATTATGCTGTGTACGAACCTCTTCATGAGCTATAAGATTTTCCTTGTCAAAACTCTCATCATAAGTTACAAATAATTCTTCCTGCTGTTCCTTGCTCAGTTCATTCCAAAGGTTTGATTCCTGATGACTGCTTAAACGTTGAATCAATTCTAAATATGCTTTAAGCATATTCTAATCAGTAATATTGTCTATGAGTTTGTGGATAGCTTCTTTTGTTCCCATTATTGTTTGTTTGATAATGTTAAGATAATCTATCTAATCATCAATTGCAAATAGCTAACTAGCCCTGGCAAATGAATCAGTTTATTTCCAATAAAAAAAGGCACCCAACTTCCGTCGCATGCCTTTTTAATTTTACTTTTTGCTAATTAGCTATCGTCCGTTGTCCGTTGTCCGTCAACTCCCGCACATCACACATCCATCCTCCATACTGCAAACCTCTCCCGTAATCACATCTTCCTGTGCTGAAGCCTGCATCTGAGGTCCTTCAGATAGCGGTGACTTCATCGGCGCCGGTGGCATATCGAAATTATCCTGTTCCGAAAGTCGTACATATTTCTGTTGGTGTTTTGCTCCGAGTGTAAATTTGATCGGATCAACAGCAGCTTTAGATCTGAGATAGTACATGCCCGTCTTCAATCCTTTTTGCCATGCGTAGAAATGCATGCTTGACAATTTACCCTTGCTTGCATTCTCCACAAATAAGTTGAGACTCTGACTTTGACAGATGAACGCTCCCCTATCCGCAGCCATATCAATGATCACCTTCTGACTGATCTCCCACACGGTCTTATATAATTCTTTCAACTCCTGTGGCAATCCATGTACATGCTGCACACTACCATTGCTGGCGATCAATGCTTCTTTCATTTCCTCATCCCACAGGTTAAGTCTGATCAGGTCATTGAGCAAATGTTTGTTGACGACGATGTATTCTCCAGACAATGTACGCCGTGTATAAATATTACTTGTGTATGGCTCGATGCATTCATTATTGCCGAGGATCTGACTTGTTGATGCTGTTGGCATTGGAGCGACGAGAAGACTGTTTCTCAAACCATGTTTAGCTATTCTTGCTTTCAGTCCTATCCAATCCCAACGATCAGATGGCTCAGCTCCCCACATATCATACTGAAGTATGCCCTGACTGGCAGGAGAACCTTCATAGCTCTGATACGTTCCATCTCTTTCCGCAATCGCACATGATTCAGTCAATGCTGCGAAATAGATCGTTTCAAATATTTCTTTATTAAGCTTCCGTGCTTCAGGACTATCAAATGGAAAACGCATCAGTATAAATGCATCAGCAAGTCCCTGTACACCTAATCCAATCGGACGATGACGCATATTGCTATTCTTCGCCTCGATGATCGGATAGTAATTGACATCGATGACTTTATTCAGATTGCGGGTAGCGACGCGAGTGATTTCAAATAGCTGCTTGAAGTTAAATTCGCCATTCTCTACAAACTTCGGTAGCGCTATTGAAGCGAGATTACAAACTGCGACTTCATCAGCAGATGTATATTCCATGATCTCTGTGCACAGATTCGACGAGCGGATCGTGCCGAGATTCTTCTGATTGTTTTTACGATTGACAGCATCCTTGTAGAGCATGTAAGGCGTACCTGTTTCCACCTGGCTTTCGATGATTGAATTCCATACGTCCTGTGCTCTGACGACTTTACGTGCTTTTCCTTCCTGCTCATATTTGTGATAGAGGGCTTCAAATTCTCCACCATATGTATCACACAGACCTGGTGCTTCATTAGGACAGAAGAGTGACCACATCTCATCATTCTTCACTCTCTCCATGAACAGATCAGGGATCCACATCGCATAGAAAAGATCGCGTGCACGTTGTTCTTCTTTTCCATGATTCTTTTTCAGTTCAAGAAATTCCTGGATGTCAGCATGCCATGGTTCGAGATAGACGGCGAATGCACCTTTACGTTTTCCTCCACCCTGATCTACATATCGTGCTGTATCATTGAATACACGCAGCATCGGAATGATACCATTGCTAGTGCCTCCTGTTCCTTTGATATAGCTTCCTGTAGCTCTTACATTGTGAATGCTCAATCCGATACCACCTGCAGACTGACTGATCTTAGCGCATCGTGACAGTGTCTCGAATATTCCTTCGATACTATCATCTACCATGCTCAACAAAAAGCAACTGCTCAATTGTGGCTTTGGTGTCCCTGCATTGAACAATGTAGGTGTGGCATGGATAAACCATTTCTCTGACATGAGATTATACGTCTCAACAGCGGATGCAACATCTTCACCATGTATGCCTATTGAAGCACGCATCAGCATATGTTGTGGACGTTCAACCACCTGCTTGTCCATACGCAACAGGTATGAACGCTCCAGTGTCTTGAATCCAAAATAATC
>JBDUAU010000286.1:0-4421 GCA_040004485.1 Saprospiraceae bacterium | reverse complement strand
AGCCGAATTTGACTTTAGTAACTCTGCAGGTGGGCAGGTATGTGTATACGCGATAGGTGAATGCGGGGAAGGTTCTTCAACCTGTGTAAATGTCGATATTCAGACAAGTCCTGTTGCGAATTTTTCATTTGATCCGGATATTTGTAATGATTCAACTACAACAATCACATTCACCGGAACTGCAGGTCCGACAGCTCAATACTTATGGGATTTTGATAACCCATCATCAATCACAGGGAGTGGTGCAGGCCCATATACCGTAAGCTGGAATATTGATGGCAATAAGGTAGTAAGCCTTCAGCTTATTCAACCAGGTTGCGATACAAGTTTTACCTCTGCAATAGTTACTGTCAGTAATCTATTGACGCCAGTTATCAATTGCGCATCAACGATCGGTTCTGTCACGTTCGACTGGGATGATGTCGTAGGCGCGGCTGCTTATACGGTTTCAATAAATAACGGAGCACCTATTGGTACAGCTTCAAGCACATATACTGTAAGTCCGCTTAATCCCGGAGATGTGGTGACCTTGATCCTCACTATACTTAGCTCGGGTCCATGCGATAATATTATTCTTTATGACACATGCAAAGCAGAAGATTGTCCTCCACCGATAATTGTCATCTCAGGAAAGGACAGTGCCTGTCTTAATGCACCGGCAATCATCACGCTTACAGCGACGGTCAATGGTTTGCCAGGTGTGGGTATATGGTCAGGTAACGGGATCACTGATCCTGCCGGTGGATTATTTGATCCGGTTGTATCGGGTTCAGGTCAGCATCAGGTGACATTCACTACAGATGTCATGAGTTGTTCTTTTTCGAAACAATATTTGATCACTGTATTTGATTCGATTACAGCAGATTTTACTGTGGATCCCCTGATATGTATCACAGATAATGCTACTGTTACGTACACAGGAAATGCATCCCCAAGTGCTACCTACACCTACGATTTTGGAGCTGCTACGATTGTATCTGGCGCAGGTCAGGGTCCATATGAATTAAATTATTCATCACCAGGATCTAAAACCATAAGACTTCAGATTTCGGACAATGGATGTACTTCAGATCTGATTTCACAAAATTTGACGGTCGGAGCTGCTTTGAATTTACCCGTAGTGAATTGTATGTCAAATACAAGTGGAGTTAGTTTTTGCTGGACTCCTGATCCGTTAGTTTCTAACTATGTCGTGAATGCACTTACACCTCAGGTAGGAGTTGTCACTAGCAATTGTATAGATTTTGGAGGCTTAGTGCCTGGCGATAGTGTTGCTATTGAAATTATTTCTCAGACAACAGGACCTTGTCCTCAGCGAATTGATACATTTTCCTGTATAGCACGGGCATGTCCGACTCCGATGATTACTGTTAAGCCACAACCTGATATATGTTTATATGCCGGGACAACACCGATCAATCTGCAAGTCACTGTTGTGGGCGGAAATGGTGTTGGTGATTGGTCTGGAACAGGAATAACTGATGTAGTCAATGGCAAATTTGATCCTGTATTGGCTGGTGCCGGTTCGCATGTGATCACATATCATTACCTGGATGATGGTTGTGATTTTATCAAGAGTATCACCATCAACTTATATGATCCCCCACAAGCCGTGATCAGTAATCCGAGTTTCGTCCTCACATGCGCAGGAGGAAATGTATTGTTGTTAGATGGTAGTGCATCTTCAGGTGGAGCCATTCTCTATGAATGGACTACAGCAACAGGTGTTATAACAAGCGGAGCAAATACATCTATGGCACAAGTTGGGAAAGAAGGTGTTTACCAGCTAAAAGTTACGCATAGCGTTTCAGGTTGTGCTGATTCAGTTTCTGTCGCTGTAACAAAGGATGCGAACACGCCAAATGCTGATGCAGGTCCTGACAGGGTAATCACATGTGATAGTGTCACCTTTGTATTGGGTGGAGGTTCTTCATCAGGAACTAACATAGTATATAGTTGGACAACAACCGGCGGAAATATTGTCGGCCCTACAGATGGCATTTCAATTATCGTTGATGAAGACGGTCAGTATGACATTATCGTAAAAGATACTTCAAATGGTTGTCAAAGTACAGACAGGGCAATAATTACTATTGATACGGCATTGACGAGCATACTGCTGACACCCGGTGATACGATCGATTGTAATACAACTATTTCGGGAGTTCAATCCACATTAGGAGCACCTATAGTCGATTATGATTTCTTCTGGACTACTGCAGATGGACTGATCGTCGGTAGTAACACGGGGCCGGACATTGACGTTTCGCAAGGTGGTACCTATGTTCTTAAAATTCATAATAAAGACAATGGCTGCGAAAAGACTGCCTCAGCTGATGTGCCGGAAAGTAATCTGATCATCGATGATGTAGATGTGAGCCTGATGAATATCACATGTTTCGGAGATGATAACGGAGCATTAGTGATCAATGGTGTAATAGGTGGAATAGGCCCTTACACATACCAGTGGTCAGTCAGTCCTCAGGGTGGAACATCACTTTCCTCTCTTTCTCCGGGCCAATATAGTTTGACAGTCACAGATCAGAATGGATGTTCATTTACCAAAGTATTTAATCTGAATGAACCTATTCAGATCACTGTTGATTTGGGATCTGATCAGATTGTAGCAGGTGGTGATTCTGTGAAAATTGATTTAATAACGAACATCACACCGAATGCGATCAATGACATCGAGTGGGGTGGTTATGATGGATTGACATGCCCGGGATGTCCGAAGCTGGAATTTATAGCAAGTGCAAGTGGAAATGTAACAGCGATCGTAACTGATACTGCCGGTTGTACAGCTAGCGATTCAATGCATCTGACAGTGATCGTGCCTAGAATCATATTTATTCCAACAGTCTTTTCACCAAATGGGGATGGAATAAATGATTATTTCTTCATATCCGGCAGATCAAATCTTGTTAAAATCGGATACCTCAGAATATATGATCGCTGGGGGAATCTGTTATTTAACAAAATTGATGGAACACCTGGTGTTTTTACTGATGGATGGGATGGTACTTTCGACGGAAAGCCATTGCTGCCCGGAGTTTATGTTTATACTGCGGAATTGCAATATGAAGATTTAAGCGAGACAATCAAGGGAGGAATCACGATAATAAGATAGTGAATAGTGAATAGTGAATAGTGAATAGTGAATTTCGACCAGCTACACTCGTCCTTGTGTTATACTTCGACTTGCTTGACTCAACCTTAGGTTAAAGCTCAGCAACCACATTTAGTAGATTATTGTGGCGAAACAAATTATCTAATAATATCTGTTTTGTAATACTTTAGTCTAAAGATTAAAAAGCAAAAAAGTTGTCCGAAGTCTCTGACTAAGGACAACTTTTTTGCTTTTTTAAATTTAAGCAAATTCAAATAAAGATCATTACTTAAGAATTGCTGCAACACCCGGAAGAGTTTTTCCTTCGAGAAGTTCGAGCATTGCACCACCACCTGTGCTGATGAAGCTTACGGAATCTGCGAGGCCACTTTGATGAATTGCTGCTACTGAATCGCCGCCCCCTATTAGTGAAAATGTTCCGGTCTTCGTGACATCTGCAACTGTCTGTGCTATTGCTTTTGTTCCATGAGAGAAAGCTTCCATTTCGAAAACGCCCATTGGGCCATTCCATAATATAGTACCTGCGCCTTTGAGATGTTTGGCGTATTCAAATCTGGCCGTGAGTCCGATGTCAAGCCCCATCCATCCGTCAGGGATTTCATGAGAAGGAACATTTTTATAATTGGCATCTGCTGCAAATTTATCCGCAGCAATGCTATCTGATGGGAGCTCAATTGATTTACCAAGCTTTGAAGCTTTGGCTAATAATTGATTGGCGAGTTCAAGTTTGTCTTCTTCTACCAGTGATTTTCCGGTGTGCCCTCCTTGTGCGCGAATGAAGGTATAGGCCATACCTCCTCCAATAATAATTTTATCTGCTTTATCCAGTAATGATTCAATCAGTAAAATCTTGTCGGAAACTTTTGCTCCTCCAAGTATAGCGATGAAGGGACGCTTAGGATTTTCCAATACCTGTTTGGCATTGTCTAATTCGCTTTTCATTAAAAAACCAAATGCCTTATGATCAGCATCAAAGTAATCAGCCATCACAGACGTGGAAGCGTGCGCCCTGTGCGCAGTACCGAAAGCATCATTGACATAAAAATCACCAAGTGTAGATAATTGTTTAGCAAATACATTATCTCCTTTTTCTTCGCCGGAATAGAAGCGGGTATTTTCAAGCAAGATGATGTCTCCATCCTGCAGGTCATTCACTTTAGAATTTACTTTTTCACCAATGGTGTCCGGGAAAAAAGCAACTTTCTTACTCAGTAATTTTTCGAGAACAGGGACAACATGATTTAATGTGAATTTAACTCTGTCTATCTCTCCGTCAGGAAGTAAGCTTTTC
>JBDUAU010000198.1:0-15043 GCA_040004485.1 Saprospiraceae bacterium | reverse complement strand
CGAATGACGAATGACGAATGACGAATGACGAATGACGAATGACGAATGACGAATACAAAGCTTAATATATTATAATTTTTTCTTAAACGATGCTTCGGCCTGCATTACTCATCCAAGTGCTATGGTTCGACATGCTTTACTCATCCTCTTGCTACAGCTCACCAACCGCAGCTCAGCAACCGCAATTGGCAATTGGCAAAATAAAAAAGAAGGAGAGAAATTTAATTTGCATGAGTTTGTGAAATTTGCGGCGATCTTGCCCCATCACTTCGCTGCGCTCAGTTTCTCCCCTGTGTGCTGCGCAAACCCCGGGGTATAAGTCAAATATCCTCTTCAGCTAAACTTTTTAAAGATCCCTCAACTTCGCAATCACTTCGACTCGCACATCCTTTCTCACAACCAGCTCAGTGCAAGCAATCCATACACCAAGATTTGCGCTATACGTTTCTTAACTCAGCTATAAGTTTCTCCAGCGTCACCTTCGCATCTCTGTCCCTAAATCCCTATGCTTCGACTTGCTTCTCTCATCCATGTGCTATGGTTCGACTTCCTTTCGCTCATCCATGTGCTACAGCTCACCAACCGCAGCTCACCAACCGGGGACTTATACATTTCGTAATTCTGCAATCAATTTTTCTAAGGTAACTTTCGCATCCCCGAAAAGCATCCTCGTCTTCTTATCATAAAATAATTCATTTTCAATCCCTGCATACCCTTTTGCCATGCTGCGTTTCATCACAATAATATTCTTCGCTGTATTCGCTTTAATAATGGGCATACCATAGATTGGTGAAGATGGATCTGTCTCCGCCGCAGGATTGACAACATCATTTGCACCGATGACAATGACAACATCCGTATTCGGAAGTTGCGGATTGATCTCATCCATTTCTTTCAATTTCTCATAAGGTACATCCGCTTCGGCAAGCAATACATTCATGTGCCCCGGCATACGACCTGCTACAGGATGAATTGCAAAATTGACTTCCACTCCTTTCGCTTCAAGCGCTTTTTCAAATTCATGACATGTATGTTGAGCCTGTGCTACTGCCAGTCCATACCCGGGCACAATGACAATGCGCTGTGCATATGCACACATGATCGCCGTATCCGTGACACTGATCTCACTGATCGACATTCCTTCCATAGATTTTGAACTCGGACCAGTAGCACTGAACGCACCACTGATCACATTCCACAGCGATCGGTTCATCGCTTTGCACATCAGTACGGTCAGGATGGTACCTGCACTTCCGACAAGAATACCACCTGTCAACATGACCTGATTGTCATAAAGAAATCCACCAAGTGCGGCTGCAATACCCGTAAAGGAATTTAACAACGATATCACCACCGGCATATCCGCACCACCTATCGGCAAAACAAATAATATTCCATAAATAAGAGATGCTGCAAATACAACCCAGATAAAAAAATCACCCCACGCAGGGATTAATGACACACCTATGATCAGTGCCAATATTGCAAACACAATTGTATTGTTCGTGACCTGCTGTACTTTGCTTCCGTAGTCTTTTATTTTTCCTTCCAGTTTCCCAAAAGCAACCATACTGCCCGCAAAAGAAACGGTACCGATCATGAGGCTGAGAAAAATAATAAACCGGTGTCCGAATTCCTGTGGATGATGTGTGTTCATCTCCACCATCGCGATAAGTGCTGCGCAGGCTCCTCCCATACCATTGAACATCGATACCATCTGCGGCATCGCTGTCATTTTGACCCGCATAGCAGCTATGTAGCCAATGACGGTCCCGATGAGGATAGCACCAAATATAAATGGAAGATTGCCAATGCGTGACACTATACCGGTTTCATGATCTACATTTTCGTGGAGCACAATGGTGCCTAGTATGGCCACGATCATACCGAGTGCAGCAAACAGGTTTCCCTTTTTTGCTGTGTCCGGTTTTGACAACATCTTCAGTCCGACAATGAAGGACAAACTTCCGAAGAGGTAACAGATTTTCAGGATATCAATATGAGACATTTTCGATTTTCGATTTTGGATGGTTGCTGAGCTGTAGCACAAGGATGAGTGGGGCAAGCCGAAGCATTAGATTTTGGATTTTGGATCATCGCTTTTAAGGACGCGGATCTAATAAGAAAAATTCATGATTTTTTAAGATTTGATTTACGACTTTAATTCACAGATTACTGGTTACTCATTGATTGGCACTGATTACTGGTTACTGGTTACTTATTTTTTCTTCTTAAACATCTGTAGCATTCGATTCGTCACTACAAATCCGCCGACTACATTCAACGTGCCCAATACGACTGCAAGGAAGCCCAATGTCAGCGCCAGATAATTATCAGGAGAAGAGTGGCCCATGACAATGATGCTGCCGATGATGACTACGCCGTGGATGGCATTGGCTCCGCTCATCAGGGGCGTATGAAGGATAGCGGGCACATTGCTGATCACTTCAATGCCCAGAAATATGGCCAATAGGAGGATATAACAGATATCCCAGATGTCGAGTGAAGTCAGAAAGCCATGAATGTCAGATAAGAATACCATAAGGAGGTGCGTAATTTATTCGATTTTAACAGTGGCAAATGTAGGAAATCTTAGCTCCTCAACAGGATGAAAAGGTGTATGGCTTCGACCACGTCATGAAATGCTAAGGGTTATACAGGAAAGGCAATCTTAAACTATAAGTGTATTCGCCTGTTTCTAGAAGCTATGTCCTTAAAATTACACGGTGGATAAGAGTGAAAAATTAGCAACCCTTCATCGGAAAATGATTGAAGAAGTACAGGATTACGCGATTATATTGCTTGATCTGGATGGTACAATTCTCACCTGGAATAAAGGTGTTGAACAAATCAAGGGATATAAACAGGACGAAATTTTGGGCCAGAATTTCAGCATCTTTTATCTGCCGCGGGACAGGCAGGAAGGTCTTCCTCAAAAGTTGATAGACCTGGCAAAGGAGGAAGGCCGGGCTAAACATATAGGCCGGAGAGTAAGGAAAGACGGAAGTATATTTTGGGGTAGTGTTCTGATCACAGCTCTTCATGATGAAGACAATAATGTAGTGGGCTTCACAAAATTGACACGGGAACTGCGAGACAATGAAATAAGTTAGAAGGTCACAGACGCAAGGTCATTATCTTCGTTTCAAACCTCTGTCGTACTGTGCAAAAAATAAACATTCCCGAAAAATTATCCCTGATCAATGACTATTGGAATCCCCGCATCGCCGGCGAATTAAATGGTCAACTTATCAAGCTCGTAAAATTCAAAGGTGAGTTTGTATGGCACAAGCATGATGATGAAGATGAAATGTTCTACGTGCTTGATGGCCAATTCAAAATGGAACTACGCGATCAAACGATTCTGCTGAAGAAGAATGAATTCCTTATCATTCCCCGTGGAGTAGAGCACAGACCTGTAGCAGAAAATGAAGTCTCTGTGATGTTGTTTGAACCGGCTTCAACACTGAATACGGGCGATACACGAGGAGATATGACGAGAGATCATCTGGAGAGAATATGAAAACAGGTAAGAGGTAATCAGTATCAGTAATCAGTATTTAGTATTTAGTATTTAGTATTTAGTTTTAATAAGATATCAATTTATCTGGGCCCTCCGATTTCAGTGATAAATTTTTTCAACTCACTCACTTCCTTTAATAGAAAAGTAATTTGCTTTTGCTGTTCTGTTATAGATTGTTGTTGTTGTGCATTAATCCGTTGTTGTTCGAGTATTTCACTGTTTTCTTCAAGTATTATTTTCTGTTGCTCTTTAATAGCCTCTACCAATACGGGGGTCATCCTGCTGTAATCGACCGATTTGTATCCATTAATATCCGTATGCACCATTTCAGGAAATACCGTTTCGAGTTCCTGTGCTGAAAAACCAATTTGACGATGATCATCAAAGGCCATATCCTTAAATTTCTCTTTATCCCAATTGTAATAAATACCATGGATAGATTGAAGGCTTTGGAGTGTATTAGAGATGGGAAGAATATCTTTTTTGTATCGAATATCAGAACAGGCCGCTATTGATCCGGTATAACAAATATTGCCATTGACTTGTAATTTTTCTGTGGGTGCAATGGTGCCGATGCCTACATTTCCAATATCAGTGATGACCACTTTTGTTGAATTACCATTCGTACGGAATGCTAAGCCAAAAGGAGTAGTTGAATTATAAACGATGCCGCCATGGACACCACTCGTTTGGTTGCCAAAATAAACGGCACTCGAACTAGCATCAGGTGTAAGCATGTTTATGGCTACGGAGGAATTATCTTCAACAACAACAGCCGCGGCTGAAGTAGGACTGCCGCCAGACGAGCCATTACTTACATGAAGTTTTTTTTGAGATCTGTGCCTATGCCTATATTCCCTGCTTTGTTTATGATCAACCTGTTTGTATTTCCTCCTGACCTGAGGACGACACTGCTGTCTGGGTTAAATATCAAAGCGCTGCGGGTAGAGGTAACTGCATTACCGGAATATATTCCGGAAGGAGATAGTGTTGGAGAAGAAAATTGCAAATACGTTGAGCTATTGTCTTCAATGATCATTTCTGCCTCATTTTGATAGAGTTCACCTCCTGCTCCTCCGCTGACATGAAGTAATCTTTGAGGCGAGATTGTACCTATGCCTGTATTTCCATTTTTTATTACGGTCATCGCATTGGATCTGATATTATCAGCGCTTCCATTTCCAATAATAAAAACGGCGTCAGACGGATTCCAGCTAGTGGATGAAATGGAGGTGGTGTCGTTATATCGTCCGATAACCAACGAAGCATAAGGTTTGGATAAAGTAACATATCCCATGGCGGTGGAAGCATTTCCAGATGCAGTTGTAAAATCCCCTATGGCTGTGGAATTACCTCCGGATGCAGTTGTATAATTCCCCATGGCTGTGGAATAAGCTCCTGTTGCACTAGTATGAAACCCCATGGCTGTTGAAGCACTTCCAGATGCAGTTGAGTTTTCCCCCAGGGCTGTAGAATTGTATCCGGATGCAATTGGGCCTCCCCCAAGGGCTGTAGAATTGTATCCGGATGCAATTGAGCTTGCCCCCATAGCTGTAGAATAATCTCCATATGCTTTTGTATTAAATCCGGTCGCAAAAGAAATGTCCCCAATATTACTTTGATCCCATTGGGTAGAATTCACGGCTCCGGCTCTGAATGCCGCTTTGTTAGGGTACCACATCATTCTGACGCCTAAACCACTTACCGGTGGATCCCCGGGAGTCAGAGGAATCGTCATCGCTCCTGTAAAAACTACACTACTATCTTTAACTTGAAGCATAGCCTGAGGAGTAGTTGTATTGATTCCCACCCTGCCAATTTGAGCCTGTGAATGAATTGTCATGAGAAACGCCATCATAACAAATAAGCTTTGCAAAAGAGTCTGGTTATGTGTTTTCATAGAATATCAATTTAGTCGATATAGAATTTCTGGTGCCCTGGCCATCAGATTCATTTCAAGGGTAATGAATAAAATGTCGAATCGCGCACAGTTGAAGTGAATTTGCGTTTCGATCGAAAATATTGGAATTATTTTTCCAAAAAAGATTCACATCGTGCATGTTATTTGATGACGGTGATATAAAAATCCATAGAAGGTGGATTGATGGTACCCGCAGTGGTATTGACAAATTTTACTTCAACTGTACCGGCTGCTGAGACCCTGGCATATCCAATGATCAATCCATCGGATAATGACGAAGCGGGGGATACATAGACTGTACTTCCGGTTACTGCATTTGTTACTGAAAATGATTCAGTGCCGCTACTATTTGCAGAAACCGGGGCTACGTCTTTTGTAACCGTTACTTTGATCACGCTTGTCAGTACAGTTCCATTGGTCCCTAAGATGGTGTTGCCATTTACTTCCAGCAAAGCTCCGGGTGTGTTGGTACCAATACCCACTTCGCCGGCATTTGTAATGACCATTTTTGTTGAATTACCATTTGTACGGAATGCTAAGCCAAAAGGAGCAGGTGAGTTATAAACTATGCCGCCATGGACAGCACTGGTTGCGTTACCAAAATAAATGGCACTCGAATTACCATCAGGTGTAAGCATGTTGATCGCTACGGAGGCATTATCTTCAACGACAACAGCCGCGACAGAAGTAGGATTGCCGCCAGATGAGCCATTACTTACATGAAGTTTTTTCTGAGGTGTAGTTGTACCTATACCTATATTCCCGGTTTTGTTGATCACCAACCTGTCCATATTTCCTCCTGACCTGATAAAGACAGAACTATCCGCACGAAAAATGAGAGCACTTCGTATGGAGCTAACAGCATTACCTGAAAGTAATCCGAACTCCTTTGCTGTAGGAGATGAAAATTGTATATATGCGTTATCATCATCTTCTATGATCATATCAGCCAAATTATGATAGATACCTCCTCCTGCTCCTCCGCTGATATGAAGTAATCTTTGAGGTGAGATTGTCCCGAGGCCTGTATTTCCATTTTTTAAAACGGTCATTGCATTTGATCTGGGACCGTCGACAATGCCATTTCCAATGATAAAAACCGGGTCCAGTAGATTCCAGGACGATGGAGAAATAGCAGTGGTATCGTTCAATTGTCCTATAACCAGCGAAGCATAAGGTTTGGATAAGGTATTTACTCCCATAGCTGTGGAAGCGATCCCAGATGCAATTGAATTTCCCCCCATAGCTGTGGATAAATCTCCCGATGCAATTGAACCTCCCCCCATAGCTGTGGAAGCACCTCCGGATGCAACGGTATTTTGCCCCATTGCTGTGGAATAAATTCCTGTTGCTTTTGAATTAAATCCCATAGTTGTGGAATTAAATCCAGATGCAATTGTAAAATATCCCATCACTGTAGAATAATTTCCAGATGCAACTGATGCGTACCCCATAGCTGTGGAATTATATCCAAATGCAGTTGCAAAATTCCCCATAGCTGTGGAATAATCTCCAGATGCATTTGAACTTTCCCCAAAGGCTGTGGAATAATCTCCAGATGCCATTGTATTATATCCGGTTGCAAAAGAATAGTCCCCTATGTTATTTAGGTTCCATTGTGTAGATAATACTCGACCTGCTCTGAAAGCAGCTTTGTTCGGATACCACATCATTCGGGTTCCTGCGCCAGTGACAGGAGGTGCACCAGGGGAAACCGGCAAAGATGCTGGTCCGGTAAAAACCACACTGCTATCCTTGACATGCAGCATCGCCGCAGGCGTGGTGGTATTGATCCCGACTTTTCCGATTTGGCAGAAACTATTGTAAAAAAGAAACAGGGTTAAGAGCGATAGTACAACCTTCTTCATAGCTGAAATGAATTCGGAGTTAAATCTATCTGGATAAGGATGACAAGTCAACCCCTAATAGTAGGGGGCATTTGGTAATCAGTATTCAGTAATCAGTAATCGGTATTCGGTAATTAAAGTCTGTGAAATCAGAGTAATCTGTAATGGTAATCAGTATTCAGTAATCGAAAAAATGGCAGGATTAGCCAAAAGCTAAAACCGAAATTGAAAATTCTGAGTAGAGGCAGTCCCTTGCGGCTGCCGAAGTATAAATCAGCAAAAAGGGCAATAAGTAAGAATTTCGGTATTCTTTATTCATTATAAAAAATAAGCAATAGGCAATTTGCAATAAGCAAAAAATGGAAGAGCATATACGTCGTTATTCATTATTCGGTATTCTTTCTTCTTAGTGTCCCCAGGATTTCGAAGAAAACAGGGGAGACACTTCGACACGTGAGGACAAGTCCGTTCACAGTGCTCAGTGCAAGGAAATTTCGCATCTCCTTCGTACTTTTTTAAATTAAGTACTTCGGCGACCAAGATGAAATTTTGAAAGGGTAAAATCAGTGATCGGTAATCGTAATCAGTGGTGAGTAGGTGAGATCTAATCATTAAATATTCAAACAATTCGATTCTTGTGCGCTATTGAAACCGCTTCTGTCACGGAATGCACATGCAGTTTTTCATAGATATTTTTAATATAGCCATTGACCGTAGAATAGGAAATGCCCAATTTATCAGCAACCATTTTATAACTTTTCCCTCCGGATAACAAGGAGAGAACTTCTTTTTCTCTGGGAGTCAGATTGAAATCAACGGGACCTTTCACGTGATTAAAATACTTCATCACCTGTAAGGCCACCGAAGGCGTCATAGAAGCGCCTCCATCGAATACTTCCCGGATGCTTTGAATGATTTTTTCAGCACTCGCATTCTTAAGGATGTAGCCTTCCGCACCTGCCTGCAGACATGCAAAAATCCGCTCTTCATCATCAAATACAGTCTGCATGATGATTCGTATTTGTGGATATGCCTGCTTGATTTTTCGTACACCACTGATGCCATCTACATGCGGCATTTCAATATCCATCAATACCACATGAGGCTGCAGACGCTTCATTTCTTCTATCACGTGACTGCAATCCGGAAAGTAGCCCACGCATTCCATGCCTTCTGCCAGCGAAATGAGTGCCTTTAAGCTTTCACAACGCTGAGCATGATCATCATATATAATAATTCGGATCAAAACGATGCAATGTATTTCTTTCTTCAGCTACGGATCAACCACTAATTGTAGGGGTAGGCAATAAACACCGGATTGTAGTTCCATTCCCAGGAACAGAATTGACTTCGATCGTTCCTTTAAGCATCTCTGCTCGTTTTTTCATGTTTTCCATGCCATTTCCACCCGTAAGAGCGAGGGGATCAAAACCCTTTCCATTGTCCGTAATAAAGATCTGTACTTGTGAACCTTCAAAGGAAACGCTCACAGCAGCTTCGGTAGCCTCACTGTATTTGGCCATATTATGCAGGGCTTCTTTGATGATCATGAGTATGTTTCTTCTCGCTTCAGGCCGTGTCAGTTTTTTCTCCACCATGGGATCCACCGAGTACAAACAATCAATATTTTTTTGAGATAAAAGATCGTATCCAAAATTCTTTATCCGCGACTCCAGGGTGGATAGATCCCCGCCACCTGTACGATTGGCCCAAACAATATCACCGATCTGCTCCATCACTTCACGACTATTTAAATTGATTTGTTGCAAGTAAGCCTTTGTTTTATCCGGATGTTCCTTCAATTCAGATTCTGCGACCGTACTGTAGATGTTTATGCTGCTTAATGAAGCTCCGATATCATCATGCAGGTCTCGTGAGATCTGAGTACGGACCGAATATACTTTCTTGATTTGTTGAATCCGGTATTGATAGAGTAGATACACGAAACCTGATCCAACTGAAATGCAGAGTGCCAGAAACCACCAGGTGCGCCAATAGGGAGGCTGGATATAAATCTCCCGGCTTAAAAGAATATCACTCCATTGTCCATTATCATTCGTGGCTTTCACCACAAAACGGTAATGGCCATCCGGGACATTCGTGTATCCCGCATATGGATTAGAACCGGAAAGAATCCAGTTTTTATCAAAACCCTCCAGCATATAGGCATAATTTGATTTTTTAAACAAATTGGTTTTGATGCCTGAAAAAGCAAAAGAAAAATAATTTTCCCGATAGGATAACCTGATAGCCAGATCCTTCTCCGGCAGCGGAACCGCCTTATCAAATAACTTAAAGTCACTGATGACCATCGAAGGAAATGTAGAATCCTGAACAAAGGCAGCAGGGTCAACTTCGATGATTTCATTATTAACAGCGAAATATAATTTCCCCTTCAAGCCATGGATAGCCGTGTTCTGAAATTCATTGTTTCTGAAAGGTGCTGCAATATTCAGATCAAGAAGGGTATGGTGATGCGTGTCAAAATAATTCATTCCATCAGAAGTAGATATCCAAAGATTGTCAAATTGATCCGGGATAATATTGTTGATGTAATTGCTTGCCAATCCCTGTTCCTGTTGGAAATATTCATATGTGTTATTCACCGGATCAAACCGGATCATGCCTCCTCCATACGAGCCCATCCAATAATCAGAGCCCACATGAGTGATCGCCGTTATGGTCCCCACGGCTTTATCAAAAGTCTCGCCGATGTCAGGCAGATGATGAGAGAAGATCTGAGTGGTGAAGTCAAAATCTGAAAATCCCTTTTCACCATTGTAGCCTATCCATAATTTATGATCGTCTGATAGTCCGGATATCAGTGAATTGTATTTGATGGTAGAAGGATTCTTATCGGATGCACTGTAGTAGACGATCAAATTATTTTTCAGGTTCACCCTGTACAATCCTTGTGACCAAAGTCCAATCCAATAGTCTCCATTGATGCCCTCTTGAATAAATATAATACCGGGCTTGAGCAAATATTCATGGGTGATCTTCATTTGTCTGACATCGAGACACACCAGTTTATCATTTATTCCCATCCACAATCCTTCTCGGGAAACCTTGAGCGCCTTGATCCGCCCATTAGCATATTTAAAGTTTACATATTTAATAGTTGACATTTGCTTATCAAATTGAAATAAGCCCTGGTTAGTCGCTAACCATAAATGCGAAGTATCTGTTTGGGCTAATGCGTATACACCAAATAAACCTTCTTTTAGGCTCTCATCGTTAAAGGATAACTCATAGCGTTTGAAATATTGATTCCGATTCTGATAGATGCTGATCCCTTTAAATGAGGAGATCCAAAAGTTTTCCTGTCTGTCCACATACAATGATTTGATCACTTTCGTTTGCATGGAATAACGATGGTGTTTGGCGAAAAAACTGGTGTCCGTGGTCCCGGTTTGTGGATCAAATATTTCTGTCGGAATTAACCAATAGACGAGCCAAATCCGGCTCTTTGAATCGGCATAAATTTGATTTATCCCCTGTTCGATGTTTTTTCCCGTATGAATTATAGAATTGGTTTCTATATCGTATCCACAAAGTTCATACTTGAGATGATTACGAAACCAGAGGCGGTACTGCCGGTCCAATGTCACCACATAAGGATCGGCAGCATCAAATATTTTCCATTGTTTTGGATTATAGGTCGAATTGTAAAACTGTGAATTGGCAGCATCAAAAAAATTCAGGGATCCTCCTGCGGAAAACCATAAGCCCTGATGTTTTTCATCATAGGCGATGTGTTTGATTAAATTATAAAAGGAAGGAGCATATTGATTTTTTTCTTCCCCTTCAAAATAGGTAATGCGGTTTGTTTCCAGATTATATCTCCAAAGGCCCGTTCCTGAAATCCATATGTTCTGATGTCCATCATAGACCATATTATAAACTCCCAATGTTTTTTCATCCTTGAATTGACCCGGGAGGCGTATAGTCTGAAAATATCCTTTTGACCGTATGAAGCGACAAACGCCATACAAAGTGGCCACCCAAATATCACCCCGGTCATCTTCCACCAGGGCGAGGCAATAATTATGAATAAGGGACGTGCTGTCATTCGCGTGGTGTTGAAATATTTTAAATGAAGATCCATCATACCGGTTAAGGCCATTCTGGGTCGCGATCCAGTAAAACCCTTCATGATCCTGGATCACGGCCTCTACCTTATTGGATGAAAGACCGTTATCCGTCGTAAAATGGCCAAAATTCAGATTGGAAGATTGCGCAAGGATCAAAAGTCGGCTTGTCAAAAAAAACGACGCAATAAAGAGGATCCGAGGGTGTAAATTCATTAAAATTAAAAGTAAAATGCGATGATTTGGCTTCGTTCTCAAACGGAAATGAAGAGTATCACTCCAAGATAATACTACATATTGTAATGTAGTCTTGTGCAAAGTTGAGTAAGAGCGTACCAATTTCGGTTTTGTCGAAATTTTATTCTGTAGTCAAACCGATTCTCATTATCATAAGGAAGAAGGGCTTCGTATATTCGATCCATTCTTGCCTTACAAGCAAATATGGATGAAAGCCTTTATTTCAAATACGCCTTTCCACTTTTTTCAAAGATGAAGTTTACAAAGCATCTCATACTTCAGCACCTTTTCCTTTTTTTCTTCCTAAAGGTTGTTGCCCAGCATGAAAACATCACCTTTGAACATTTCACAAACGACAATGGCCTTTCAGCGCCGGTGACGATCATCGCCCAGGACCATTATGGATTTTTGTGGCTTGGTACTACAGATGGTCTTAATCGTTTCGATGGAAGAAATTTCATTATTTACCGGAATATTCCGGGGGACACAAATTCGCTGACTAATAATATCATCAACGCTATTTCCATAGACAGCTCTGGCCGTGTCTGGGTTGCCACAAATGGCGGTCTTTGTTACTACAATTTTTCCAACAACTCATTTCACCAGATAGCGTTTAATGATACGATTGAAAAAATAGATCGTCACAGAGTTCATGCGGCCACTACGTCCCACGATGGAGGTATTTGGTTTGCCACAAAAACTCATTTACATAAATGGTTTAAGGACCGGTCGATTAAAACGTTTTCCTTGCCATTTAATCAAAACCTCTCCATTAGGTATTTATTCGAAAATGATGACGGTCTTTTATGGATTGGCACCAACGATGGCCTGATGGTGTTCAATGAAGACAAAAATGCAGTTGTGAAAACGAAAATTAACTCGCCATTTTCAACGGAGAAAAAACTAGGGGTAACCGTTCATCCTATCATTCACTATGATGAAAGTCATTTGCTGATCGGATCATGGTTCGCCGGTTTACAAAAAGTCTCTCTTACCAGGGATAGTATTTATAGTGAACGATATCCGGATGCGGAGGGACTTGATTCAAGAAAGCATATCGTCACTGGAATCGCGAAAGGTCAGTCCGGCACATGGTGGATAGGCACCTATGGAACAGGTGTTTCCTTATTTGATTCACGCAACGGCAGCTTTAGAGATCATTTTAAGCACAACGCCTCAGATAGCAAGAGTCTCAGCGATGATTATGTCAATACCGTGTTTATGGATGCATCCGGTATCCTCTGGATAGGCACGTCTTCCGGCCTGGATAAATACGATATGCTTACTCAGCAATTTAAAACCATACCTATTCCCGCCACCCCGGACGAATTTTCAGTTTATCGTCTGCCCTATACGATCACAGAGGATATCAGGGATCTAAAGTATTTGTGGATTTGCGTCGGTGGCGCGGGATTGTTTCATTTCAACACACTGACCAGAGAATTCACACTTTATCACCATGATGAAAAAGATCAAAAATCTTTACCGGACAATACGGTCTATACACTGTATTATGATCACTCCGGAAAAATATGGGTTGGCACAAGAACCGGTTTATACTTGTTTGATGAGGCGCAGGGAGATTTCGAGGTCCCTCCTGGCCCTCTCAATACCATGCCAGGCGGGACGCATATCATCATGGAAGACAAAAACAATGTCATGTGGTTTGCCACGTATTCGGGCGGAGTTTATTCGTATGATGAGATCCAAAAAAAACTTACCGCATACAACTACGATGAAAAGAATCCGAATTCCCTGCCAGATAACAGGATTTTCTGCATGATGGAGGATCACCGTGGACTCATCTGGATGGGAACGCAAAACAAAGGACTGTGCTTCCTTGATCCAAAGAGTGGTCAATTCACTTTTTTCGAAAATGACAAAAAAGACCCAGCATCCATTCCTGATAATGGCATCTATGATGTATATGAAGACAAACAAAATCATCTCTGGATAGCCACAGAGAATGGATTTGCCGAAATGGATGATGAGCACAATATCATAAAAAATTATTCTGTCAATGACGGGCTTTGCAATAATGATATATTTTCAATCACACCTGATCATCAGCATCATCTTTGGCTGTGTACGAATAATGGCATCAGCAAATTCGATCCGGAAAAACATGTCTTTAAAAATTATTTTATCCATGACGGACTTCCGTCCAACAGCATTACTGGCTCAGTATGCTGTGCACAAAACGGAACATTATATTTCGGCACTTCCGGAATAATCACGTTTTGCAAACCTGAACGAATGAAAATGAACCGACGGGTTCCTCCTGTAGTCATTACAAACTTTAAAATATTTGATCGGCAGGCGCCGGTGATGCGGAATGGCGAAATGCTTCAGCCTGTGCATCTTTCGTACAAGGAAAACATGATCACATTTGATTTTGCAGCATTGAATTTTACAAATTCCATCCTGAATCAATATGCCTATAAGCTGGAAGGATTTAATAAGGACTGGATTCATAGTGGTAATAAACAATCTGCTACGTTTACTAATTTGGATGGAGGCACGTATACATTCCGGGTGAAAGCAGCAAATAATGACGGTGTCTGGAATGAAGTTGGAACAGAAGTACTATTAATCGTGGATCCACCTTATTGGAAGACCTGGTGGTTTTATTTGCTCTGCATTACGTTCATTGCGGGGGTGCTGTATGCATTATATCGTTTCCGCATAAATCAATTCCTGAAACTGCAACAGATCAGAATGAGAATATCCAGGGACCTCCATGATGACATAGGTTCCACATTGAGCAGCATCAACATGATGAGCAGCATGGCCGGTGGTGTCAATGATTCAGAAAAGAAATCATCAGATCTTTTTCAGACGATATCATCAGCTTCCCGCCAGGCTCTTGAGCTCATGAATGATATCGTGTGGTCCATCAATCCCAAAAATGATAAAATGGAAATGATTATCATCAGGATGAGACAGTATGCTTCTGAAATGCTTGAGGCTGCACAGATCCCGTTTACGATAGAAATGGACGATGCCTGTAAGCAAATCATCCTTCCCATTGAAAAGAGAAAGGATTTCTACCTGATATTTAAAGAAGCGATTAATAACCTCGCTAAATATTCAAATGCGAGTAAGGTCAATATAAGTCTACATTATATCAATCGTCTGCTTGCCTTGATCATTTCTGATGACGGACGTGGATTTGATCCTATAGCAGATCAGAAAGGAAATGGTTTAAAAAACATGAAAGCACGGGCAGAAATGTTAAAAGGAGACCTCAACATAAGCTCAAAACCCGGCTCTGGCACTACAATAACATTGAACATACCTGTCACCCCATGAAAATGGGATTGCAGCTACTTTAAACAGGCAATACTTTTAGAAAAAATTTAGACCGGATCCGTATGGCAATAGGTGTGGTGATTTATGAAGACAATATTTTTCTGCGCAATAG
>JBDUAU010000477.1:0-4439 GCA_040004485.1 Saprospiraceae bacterium | reverse complement strand
AAAATCGATATTGACAAAGACATACAGATTACAGGTCCTGCGCAATTCATACCTGGGATATCGGCTTTAGGCTCGAAAATTCTTCTGGACGTGCAGGGCCAGGTGAAAGAAGCGGGTTTTTATAAAGTGACACAAAATGATTCCTTGATAGCTTCACTAGCCTTCAATTATGACAGAAGAGAATCGGATCTTGCATTGACGAATGTAGAGGAACTGGCGAAAAATAAAATGCTAAAAGTTTGGTCGGACGAAGAGAAAACGGATTTTACACAGTTGATTGAAGAAACACGACAGGGCAAACAGCTTTGGAAATGGTGCATCATCCTCAGTTTAATTTTCATCGGGATGGAGATTGGATTGATCAGGTTGTGGAAAAATCAGTGATAAGTGGCAATGAGCAATAGGCAAAGGGCAATGAGCAATGAGCAAAAGGCAAAAGGCAAAAGGCAATAAAAATAATTAGCGTGAATTAGCGCAATTAGCAGCAAAATAGTGAATAGTGAATAGTGAAAAGTGAATAGTGAATAGTGAAAAGTATTGACAGGGCTTGCCCCTGTCTGGGTACAACACTTAAGTGAATAGCGAGTGGCTTCAGAATAAATAAAAATAATTTGCGCAATTTGCGGCAATGAAAACAATAAGCAATAGGCAATAGGCAAAGGAATTAATTTGCGTGAATTTGCGCAATTTGCGGCAATGAAAACAGCAGGCAATTTGCAGAGAGACAATTTGCAAAAAGCAAAAAAAACAATTGGCAAAAGCAAAAAGCAAAAAAAATAATTTGCGTTAATCAGAGAAATTAGAGGCGAAATGAAAATTTTACTCAAAAAAGCGACCATCATCAACCAGGGCCATGAGCCTGTCAAAATGGACATCCTGATTGAAAATGGGAAGATCACAAATATTGCGAAATCTATATCGGATGATAAAGCAAAAATCATCGAATCTGATGATCTGTATGTCTCTCCGGGATGGATTGATATCGGTGCTCAACCAGGGCAACCGGGATATGAGTATCGTGAAACATTTGTATCCATCGGGAATGCCGCACGGGCCGGTGGTTATACCTCACTTGCAACTTTTCCAAGGAACAATCCACCTATTCAGAGCAGAATTGAAATTGAATATATTCAGCAGCTGAATGAAGCTCTTCCCATACACCTCTATCCTGTAGGTGCCGTCTCACAAGAACTTGCCGGAAAGGATCTGACAGAGATGATGGATATGGTGTCTATTGGTGCCATAGCCTTCAGTGACGGACGTAAAAGCCCGATTGAAACAAGCCTGCTCACCAGGGCACTAGAATATGTGATTCCACTGGGCGTGGTCATTATTGATTTTCCACTTGACAGGAGTTTTACATCTGAGGGACAGATACATGAAGGAAAAATAAGTGCATCGATGGGACTGACCGGAATACCCACAGTAGCTGAAGATGTGATCGTGCAACGTGATATGCAACTCTTAGCATACACAAAAGGAAAACTTCATCTGCATGCTGTTTCATCCGGAACATCAATGCCGTATATTCAAAAAGCGCGGGCAGAAAATCTAAATGTCACTTGTGATGTTCCGGCGATGCATCTTATGTTAGAAGATAAAGATGTTGGTGATTTTGATAGTTATAAAAAAGTACTTCCGCCATATCGTTCAGCTAAGGATCGGAAATCTTTGATAAAAGCGCTGAAAGATGGGATCGTAGATCATATCTCTTCTATCCATACACCACTTGAGGTTGAAGCTAAAGATTGTGAATTCACATATGCTTCATTTGGATCGATAGGTTTGGAAACTGCGTTTGCAACAGCTAATACTGTCCTGAAAGAACACATGGCTGTCGCTGATATCATCGACAAGTTTTGTTTTGGCCCGGCTAGAATACTTGGAATAGCTGTGGCTCCAATTGAAAAAGGAAGTGTGGCCAATCTTACTTTCTTTGATCCGGGGAAAGAATGGACATATTCGGGCTCGGTGCATTCGCTTTCAAAGAATGATGCCTTAGCAGGAACCCCATTCACAGGAAAGGTGATCGGTACCTTTTCCAAAGGACGACTGTTGATTAATTGATATATTTGAATCATATCTCACCTTTTAACAAAACGAAACATGTCAACTACGCTTAAATGGGGACTTATCACCGGAATGGTATATGTCATATTTTCACTCGGTAGCAATATGATGGGCGTTCAGGAAAGTGGAAACAAAATGCTTGGGTTTGGAATGGGTGCCCTGATACTTGTGGCGACCTATTTTCCGATTTATCTGGGCGTAAAAGAAGCCCGGGAACAGGATCTTGGCGGATACATTACACTCGGACAGGGTTTTTTGACAGGATTCAAAATTGCCGTGATAGCAGGTGTCATTTCATCCATTTTTACACTGATCTACACAAAAATTATCGACCCCAATTTTATTGACAATATCATGGCAGGCATAGAAGACCAATGGGATAAAGCCGGGATGCCTGAAGAAAGCAAAGACATGGCCCGTAAGTGGACTAACTTTTTTATGAATCCAATCGCTTTTTCCATCATGTCCCTGCTCAGCGCATTATTTTGGGGACTTATCAAAGGAGTTGTGGCTGGCGCTATGCTTAAAAAAGAAGCTCCGCCATCAACCATGCCCGGAGCCTGATACAATCTATGTCGCATAAAGGTATCGCCTTATCTATAGTCATTCCCGTCTACGACGAACAAGATTCGTTGCCTGAACTCATGGCTTGGATCGAGAAAGTAATGACTACCCATTCTATTGATCCTGCAGAGGTAATATTTGTTGATGATGGCAGTGCAGATGATTCATGGAAAGTTATTACTGATCTCAGGCAAACTTATCCTCGCATAAAAGCAATCCGTTTCAGGCGTAACTATGGCAAATCAGCTGCTCTTCAAAAAGGATTCGAAGCTGCCAATGGCGAAGTTGTAATAACGATGGATGCCGATCTGCAGGACTCACCTGAAGAAATTCCGGAGTTAATGAAAATGATTCTCGACGAAAATTACGATCTCGTCAGCGGATGGAAGAAAAGCAGAAAAGATCCGATAAGCAAACGCTGGCCATCAAAATTCTTCAATGCCGTAACACGCCAGGCAAGTGGTATCAGGCTTCATGATTTCAATTGTGGATTGAAAGCCTACAAAAATGAAGTCATCAAGAACATTGAAGTCTACGGTGAGATGCATCGATACATTCCGGTGATAGCAAAATGGTCAGGCTTCAAAAAAATAGGAGAAAAAGTCGTACAACACCAGGCGCGGAAATATGGGAAAAGCAAATTCGGATGGCAACGTATGATCAACGGATTTCTTGATATCATGTCCATCATGTTTGTTGGCAAATTCGGTAAACGGCCAATGCATTTCTTTGGCACATTGGGTATTCTTTTCTTCCTGATTGGTTTTGGTATACTTGCATATCTGAGCATTTTAAAATTTGGCCGGAATATTTTCAAAATTTCCGATCGACCGGTATTCTTTTTCGGCATACTCACATTGATCATTGGGGCTCAGTTATTTCTTACAGGATTTTTAGCTGAGATGATCAGCCGCAACGGACCGTCAAGAAATAAATACAGAATATCGGATACGATAGGGATAGATGCAGAGCATCTGGAGGATTAATTTTTTAATTGAACGGACACGTCGCGACCAGTCCATACAATTAAAAAATTAATCAGTATGTAATTCCCACTTTTTTGAAAATAAACGACAACAACCATGCAGGTCCGATCAGAAGAAACTGAAGATCCTGTAAAAAGGATGGCTTCTTTCCTTCTATTTTATGTCCGATAAATTGTCCGATCCAGGCGGTGACAAAAATAATGACACCCCACAAAGCCAGCATACCGGCATTATAGCCTGACCATGCATAGAGATAATTTATCGCCCAGATCATAACAAATCCGATCAACAAAAAGCCGGCGAACATTATTATAGAAAGCCTTGCATAATAAAGCAATGCAAGTAGGAGTATCACCATCCCCCAGTTGGTAAAAAATGTCCTATCCATAAAAAACGGAATGGAATATAGCAAAATAAACAAACTAAACATGATCGCAGGGACACACACCCAGTGAATAAGTTTATTGGTCGTATTCATATGGCTTTCTCCGTACTTGCTGAGGAGTGTATCGATTTGTTTCATTGCAGATGGATTTACAAATAGAAATATACCGAATTTATCAGAAAGTGAGAGATGTGAGAAGAGTGAGAAAGCACGAAGTGACCATTTCTGAAATTGATTTTTAAAGAAGTAGGGACTGGTCGCGACCAGTCCCTACTTCCGGGAGGCAAAGAAAAAAGTTATTTGTAGTTTCAAACTACGAACGACTTTTTTCTTTTGGGGGAGTTATTTTGAGCGCCGGAGGAGCGGTATCTCTCACTACTCTCACTCTTCTCACTCTCCCACTCCTCTCGCTCCTCTCACAATTTCCCCCTATT
>JBDUAU010000088.1:0-15078 GCA_040004485.1 Saprospiraceae bacterium | reverse complement strand
GAGTAACGAGTAACGAGTAACGAGTAACGAGTAACGAGTAACGAGTAACGAGTAAGTATAGAAAAAAGAAAAAAAGTTGTCCCTAGTCTCAGACTACGGACAACTTTTTTTCTTTTTTCTCACTGAATGAAATTGAAACGGATGAGTATCGTCGTCAGAAACAGAAAAAATAATCCGCTGAGAAAAATAAAATCAGCGATTTTTTCATACCGGATACTTGGTGACCGGTTACTCCGCATGGATAGAAATGATAGAAAACTACTGGCCATAAACATCAGTATAGCTATGGCAGTGAATTCATCTATCAGTGTGGCCTCTGCTTTATTATTTAATTTCAGAGAAGTCAGCACGATAAAGCATAAACCTAGTAATGTGGCTGATGTATTGAGTATATGCGGAGATTTATCGCCTCGTTCTTCCATAATTACTGAGTTTAAATTATCTATTGTCAAACATTCTCGGCGTTTCACCTGATTTAACGAACAATCATCACTAAATTATATTCATATTGTTTTCTTATAATTAAAAATGGCCCATCCGTTTAATCCTACGGCAAAGATGGTGATCACCAGTAAGTGAACTTTAATATCGTTTAAATTACTGCCTTTCAAAATAATCATTCGCAACACCTGTATAAAATAGGTGACCGGATTTGCCTGAGCGATAACCCTGGCCCATGGAGGCATACTTTCAATAGAAGTAAACAAACCACTCATGAGCATAAATAACATCATAAAGAAAAATGCAATCGACATCGCTTGTTGCTGCGTGTCTGAATAAGTCGAAATTAACAATCCAAATCCCAGAAGCGCAATCAGATAAATAAACAGAAATGCATAGAGTAAAACGATACTTCCTACAGGAGATATTCCATATACAAACCGGCCAACAGCAAATAGGCCTATGCTGAATACAATTAGGCCAATGATTAAAAATGGTATCAATTTTCCCAGGATGAAATGTATTTTCTTTATAGGAGTGACATTTATCTGTTCGATCGTTCCGATTTCTTTTTCTTTTACAATATTGAGTGCACAAACGTAACTGGATATCATCGTCACCAGGACAGCCAGAATACCCGGCACCATAAAATATTTATAATTCATATGAGGGTTAAACCAATTGGAGGAGGCAACCTCAATGACCGGGACAGGATTGAATCGTGACGTTTGTATCCACTTCAGTCTGATCTCCTCATTAAACTGACTGATGATTCTGGTCAGATAAGCACCGCCAAGTCCTGCTTTTACTCCATTTATGGCATTGACAGCAACAAATAATTTATTTCCATTTTCCCTGATAAGATCTTTTTCAAAATCGACCGGTATTTCAAGGATAATATCAGCTTTATCCATTTCGATTTGAGCAAGTGATTGTTTAAATGAACTGCTATAATCTCCATTTTTAAAATACCCGGATGAACTAATCGCCGAAATCAGGCTACGCGAATATGTGGAATGATCATGATCAACAATAGAAATTGATATATTTTTAACTTCATAATCTGCTGCAAGTGGAAGTATAAGTAACTGTATCATGGGTGCCACAAAAAGTAAAGGCAAAAGACCCTTATTTCTAAAAATCTGCAGAAATTCTTTTTGAATTAAAAATCTTATAGTTCTCATGCCAACCTGATTTTAAATTTTCTTACGCTTATGGCTACCAGTATAACTGTCATACCCGCAAGAATTAAAGTTTCTTTCCATATCATTGATATTCCTAATCCTTTGATCATGATTGATTTCACGATGATGTAATACCATTTTGCAGGCACAATATTGGAAATGATCTGGAGGGGCATGGGCATATTTTCAATAGGAAACATAAATCCTGTAAATAAAAGTGTTGGCAGCATCATGCCCATCATTGACAACAGCATTGCGGTTTGCTGTGAATCCGTACTTGTTGAAATCAGGAGACCCATAGACAAGGCTGTGATGATCAATAAAATACTCTCTCCGAATAACAATGCTATACTTCCATTGATCGGTAAGTCAAGAAGAAACACGCTCAGCGAAAGAATAATGGCAACATTAATGATTGAAATAATTAAATACGGAATTGCCTTTGATAAAATCACAAGGAATGGCCTGAACGGTGATACCAACAGGATCTCCATAGTACCATTTTCCTTTTCCCTCACAATGGAAACTGCTGTCATCATGACACCGATCAACATGAGGACAAGAGCCATCACCCCGGGCACGAAATTAGGTGCTCCTTTCAGTTCTGGATTGTATAGCATCCTTACTTCAGTGGTAATTTGGTAAGGAGCATGATGCCATTCATTCAATTCACCTTGATACGCCATGATGATAGCTGTAGCGTAAGTGGTCAGGGTATTAGCCGTATTTGGATCCGAAGCGTCAGCGATAATCTGGATCTGCGCTTTATTAAAATGCAATAAATCATTATTAAATCCGGCTGGGATGACGATAGCCAATTTTATTTTCCCTTCCTTAAATGATTCTTCTAATTGTGATGCACCGACAAGATTTTCCTGGATGTCAAAATAAGTACTGGCTTCGAGTCTGTTTACAATTTGTTCTGACGCTTCATCCTTTGCATAATCCAACACAACAATTCTCGTATTTTTAATCTCGTTGGTCAATGCAAACCCAAATAATACAATCTGAACAATAGGGAGTCCAAAAAGCATTAATAATGTTTTCCTGTCACGGAATACATGGTAAAATTCTTTTTTAATAAAAGCTAAAAATTGTTTCATGGTAACGAATTGTCCTTTACATTCATTTGGTTAATTAAACTTTTAAACCCAGGGCTATTATTTTCACTAATACCAATTCTTCATTTACCAAATGACAATAAATTCTGTTTAATCTGGTCAATCTGCGGTGCGTTTAGCTCCGCGTGCCAATTGATAAAAAACATCATCCATTGAAGAAGCTGCATATTGTTTCTTTAGATTTGAGGGTGAGTCCAATGCTTTAATCGATCCGTCAACCATCATGGATACCCGGTCACAATATTCTGCTTCATCCATATAATGTGTCGTCACGAAAACTGTAATACCCCGCGAAGAGGCATCATAAATAAGATCCCAAAATTGTCTCCTGGTCACAGGATCAACACCACCTGTAGGCTCATCCAAAAACACAATCTTAGGTTGGTGAATTATGGCAACCGCAAATGCCAGCTTTTGTTTCCAACCAATGGGCAAACCTTTTACTAGTTTTTTTGCCTCATGTTTTAAATCCAAAAAAGAAATAAGTTCTTCACTTTTGTCCTTTATTTGTTTATTCGTCAACCCATAAATTCCACCGTAGAACCTGATATTTTCCAGAATAGTAAGGTCTTCATATAACGAGAATTTCTGACTCATATACCCGATATGTTTTTTGATAAGCTCATTCTCACGGTACACATCATACCCACCTACTTTGGCCGAACCGGATGTAGGAAATGAAAGACCACAAAGCATGCGCATAGCTGTAGTTTTACCGGCCCCATTAGCTCCCAGGAATCCGAATATCTCTCCTGCTTGCACCTCGAATGTGATTTCATCCACGGCAACAAAGTCACCAAATTTTTTGGTGAGCTTGTTTGTTTCTATGACGGGCCCTGGCTTGATCTTTTTAATTTTTCTCCTCTGACATTAGTTTGATAAAGCAATCCTCGATGGTAGGCTCTATTTTTTCTATTTCAATAGTAGCTTGGTTTTTTTCTTTCAGGGAATGGACCAATTGCGCTATTGAATCATTATTCTCTTTCAACAAAGTGAAATGCAAATATTCACCGAATGAAAAACAACTCTTTATATTTTCAACATGCCTGAGATCTTCAAGAAGTTTTTTACGGTCACCTGATTTTATCGAATAAAGGTTTTCACCATATGCACTGACTATATTGGCCGGTGTATCAACAAAGAGGATTTTACCGGATTGAATAAGTGCTATTTTATCGCAAAGATTTGCTTCATCCATATAGGGGGTTGAAACGAGTATTGTGATGTTTTGCTTCTTAAGACTTTTAAGCATTTCCCACAATTCCTTTCGGGACACAGCGTCTACACCTGTAGTTGGTTCATCTAAAAATAAGATGACTGGTTTATGGATAAGCGCACAACAAAGAGCCAGTTTTTGTTTCATCCCACCTGAAAGTTTTCCAGCTCTCCTTTTCTTAAATGGCTCGATCTGCACATAGATGTCTTTGATCAAATCATAATTCTGTTCAACGGAAGTATTAAACAGGGTGGCAAAAAAATTGAGGTTCTCTTCAACTGAAAGATCCTGGTACAACGAAAATTTCCCGGGCATGTAGCCGATCCTATTCCGGATAGATTTATACTCCGTTACAATATCAAGCCCATTTACCGTTGCGTGACCACCATCGGGCAACAAAAGTGTAGTGAGCATTCGAAGAATACTTGTTTTGCCTGCTCCATCCGGGCCGATCAAACCAAAAAGTTCGCCTTTAGCAACTTCAAATGAGATATTGTCGACAGCTTTGATTTGTCCCTTCTCATAGGTCTTGGTAATATGATGCAGCGAGATATCGCTCATTGTACAAATTTTAATTCACCATACATTCCAATTTTGAGTGTGCCGTCATTCTCTACTTTTATTTTAATCGCATACACCATATTGGCGCGTTCTTCTTTAGTCTGGATCGTCCTGGGAGTGAATTCTGCTTTATCACTGATCCAGGTGATCTTTCCTTCCGTTTCTTTATACTTATCCGGTCCATCATCGGTCAACACTTTTACATTTTGATTCAATGCGATCTGAGAAAGTTGATTGCCTGAGATATAAGCCCTGAAAATCAAAGTAGTTAAATCCGCGATCTTATAAAGTGGCTTTCCCTGCATAGCCATTTCATTAGCTTCAGCATATTTCACGATTACTGTACCGTCAATGGGATTTATAATTCTTGATTTAAGAAGTTGGTCATTTATTTGTTCAATCTGTACCTGTAACGGTTGGGCTTCTTTAGTATATCCTGAAGAGGATATTCCCAATGAGGACTGTTGGGCTGCAATTTGCTTTTGCAAAACACTGACCTGGACATTTATATCATCAAGTTGTTTTGGTGTGGCGGCATCTTCCTTTACTAAATCAGAAATCCTTTTTTGTTCTCGCTGTGTAGCCTTCAATTGTTCCTGCAGGGAACCAACCTGTGCAGGAATATCAGGTTTCTTTCCGAGCAAGGTCTGGATCTGCGATTGCAATTGTTTTTTCTTCAGAAATAATTGAATGCTGTCGATATAGCCGATCACCTGACCTGCAACTAATTTCTGCCCTTCCTGCACGTCAAATTGCCTAATCGTACCTGTGCCTTCACTTGAAATGATGACTTCTTCAGCTTCAAATGAACCCGATGCATCAAAATCATTTTTAGTCTTTTTACAGGATGAGAGTACGATAAACATTATAAATATGAAGACGATATACTTTTTCATTTTGTCAAACTATTTCAATGGTTAATTTCCGGTAGTTGTCTTGTGATTGTATTGTGCCATCAAAAGTTGGGCCTGGTGTAACACAAGATTTTGCCTGGCTACATCGATTGCGTTCAGATGAGTGAGATATTCATAGGTGGTAATGGTTCCATTTTCCAATTGTGCTGAATACGAAGTCAGGATATTTTCATATAGTTTGATGATCTCATTGTCCACTTCAATGAGACCATCATATTTGATGATTTCAGTCTCCTGCCTGTTCAATGAAAGATTTGTGTTAAAAAGAAAAGTTTCTTTTTGTACATTGATCATTGATTTATTCAGGTCAATGAGTTGTTGATCATTTCCGGATGTGTATAAACCGGACAAAGACCAATTAAATCGAACACCTCCAATATAATAGAAATCAAATTTATTTTTTAGAAAATTGAAGCCTGGTTTGCCATATCCCCCTTGTAGAAATAAATTCACTTTAGGTATTTTTCTTGTTGAAATCATTTCACGCTGCAGATCAAGACTTTCCAGTTGAACGTCAAATAATTTTAATTCAGGTCGGGCAATATTGTTGATGATGGGCAGCGTGGGAGGAGTTTGCAATGATATGTTTTCATCCAGGGGTCGGTTGATCAATAAGGAGAGCATTTGAATATACCCTTTAAGACTTGCATTTAATTCAATGGTTCGTTGATCTGATTTTAATAATTCAGCTTTGAGTATATCTCCACTACTTTTCAAAGCGATTCCATTGGCAATAGCAGCATCCGTCTTTGTCAGTCCGGACCGGATATCTTTTTTTAATAATTCTACTTGCCTGATTTGTTCCCTGAGTAGCAGAATCCCGAAGTAAACCTGATTAACTCTGTCTTTTAATTGATAAATATCTACGTCTAGTTTTTGCTCTTCGATACTTGTTTTTACTTCAATCAGTTGTTTTTGTTGATTTATTATTTTTCTTTCCGTGATGGGTTGTGAAATATCAACATAGCCTTTATACTGATCTTTGCTCAATGAAGAAATTTCCATACCCGGTATATCAATCGGAATCTGCGTTACTTCAGATTGATATGTGGCCTGGCCATTAAAACTGATTAGCGGCAGATTTCCTTTGCCAGCATTATCAAGAGTATATTCTTTTATTTTAGTAAGTAATTCCTTTTGATAGACTAATGGATAATTCTTTTTGGCCAGGGTATAGCACACATCAAGTGTTATTGAATTTATTTCCTGAGCAGATAAATCAGAAAACACACAAACGAATACGCAAATAATGGAGCGCCAGGTATGATTTCTAATGATGTTATAAATTTCCATTTTCATTGGAAAGTATTCATTTATGTAATCCATTTATTATCTAATTGTAATATATTTATTTCACTATCATCATCGCTTCAATCCATTTCGGTAAAAGTATTTTTCTCTGTTGCATTAATGCATTAAAAGTGTTCTCATCCAAATCGCCAATATTTTTGAGAATAGGGCTGCCCACAAAAGGAAAGATGATCATCCCCATGATATTCATTATAAAATGCAGTGGATGAATAGGTGGAATTTTTCCTTCCAGTATAGCTTGTTGAAGTTGTATGAAGAAATGTGAATGGATCAGTTTCTCTTTAAAATTCAATTTCAGGATCAACTCCTGTGGATTGGACCTTAATTCACTCAACACAAATAGCGGGAGATTGGGCTGAATGGTCAGCATGTCGATATAGTTGCTGACCAGGATTTGAATCTTTTCTTGTAATGATGTTTGTTCATCATTTAATACTCCGGAAATAGAATGAATGAACCCCTGCATACTTTCGAGCATGATGATCTCAAACAATTTCTCTTTACTTCGGAAATAGTAATTGAGTAAAGCGATATTGATTCCGGCTTCCTGCGCGATATCCCTTGTTCGGGCTGCTGCGTATCCTTTTTGGGTAAAAATGACACGGGCTGCATTCTTAATTTTCTCCTCTGTCGTCGGATCAATCGTTGTATTCTCCTTCTTCATGAAATCAATTGCCTTAACGGCGCAAAGATAGAGTCAAATTTTTGATTTAAACAAACATTTTAATCGTTTGTTTAAATATTTATTCCTTTTTTTCAGATATCCCGAATACCTCGTGCCAAGCTCATAAAGCAAATCCCAACAGTGTGGCACACTTAGGTGTGCCACACCTAAGTGTGCCACACTGTTTTAACCTTCTGATTGTCAGGGGTCCCAATAGGCTATGCACACTCCGAAAATGTTCCAACTTTTTAGCTTCTCTTTAACAACATTCTGGTATCATTTCCTGACTTCGGGACGTTATCGTTTCATTATTTTTACGCTAATTACTTAACTATGAAAGCGATACTCTCCATTTTTACCTTACTTCTGATCGGAAGCACTGGTTTTGCTCAAAAGCAGGATGTCGAAATCTTTGAAAAAAAAGAAGGTAGTAAAGTGATCGTCATGGCCCGCAATACGGGTAAAGTCGAATATTCTGTAGAGCTCAAGATTACCTCTAAAGGAATGGATGTCATGCCTTCCGCCTTAGTCGAAACAGCAATCGCTCCCGGCTTCATGAAGGAAATGGCTAATCTGACTCCAAAACCCGGAGAAAGCTGGGAGTATAGTTATGATGTGACGATCGCGCAATCCACCGGAAAACCGACTCCAAATGCAGGTGTCAGTCCTACCAAAGCATCTCCTTCGGCTACTCCAACAGCGACACAAACCAGGGAAGCAAACTCTCCAACTGCTACAACGACAACTACAACAATAACCCCACCTCCTGCTCCTCCATCTCACGATTTATCCAAAGCAGATATTATTCTATATTCAAAACCTGGCTGTAGTCGTTGCGCATTCGTTAAAAAACAGCTTACATCGAAGGGTATTTCTTTTGAGGAATACAGTACAGCGTCCGACTCTCCCGAAATAAATAGTATGTGGGCCGGATTGCGAAATTCAGGTTTTACAGGAGGTAGTGTAACAATGCCCGTCGTAAGAGCAAATGGAAAATACTATTATAATATTCAGGACATGCAGGGGTTTGTGGATAAGCTGAAAAAATAGATTGGCGCCATTCTTTGTTGATAGAATTTCCCTTCATATTAATTCGTGTATAAGAAAGGTAACTTCGTCAATAACAAAAACGAATAACCTATTTATCACCCGTGATTAATCACAACCGGTAAAGCCTTGATATGCGCTAAGACTTTTACGCCATTCAATGTCATTTTGATTTGTTCGTTTGTAAACTTTACACCTTTCACATCATGAAGATTACCATGAGGTGAAATAGCTTTTACTCCGTAAAAACCAAAAAAAAATCTAAACTCTCACTACTCATGTTTTAATCGTTCCATATGTCACATCAATCACCCTCAATCTTGTCTTATTCCCGAGCTTGTATTTAATCGGGCCGAGCAACATTCTTATTGCCGTACCTGCAGCAATATTGACCAATCCAAATTCCAATCCACCCTGTGTATATTTTGAATCGCCCCTGATCGTATACCATGCATCGCCAAGCATCATCGAGACCCCGCCACCCTGCAATGCTCCACCAATAATGGTAGCCAATAATCGCTGATTGGACATACGGATCCTGGTGATATCTGCTATTGGTATCCACGTATCACCCAACAGAATTAATTGCGCATCAGCATTCAGATCAAGTATCTGACGTGTGTACCAACCCTTATCGTCATCCTTAAGTTGAAAAGTGATTTCGTCGTAGATGCTGAAGCGTTTGGTACGAGGTGTGCCGGATCTTTCTATAACCAGAAATTTTTGTGCTGAAGCGAACGTCAGAAAAGAGATGAGAAAGAGAGTAATCAGACCGGCACTTTTCATCTTGTTTCCTGTTGACATTTTTGCTTCCACCGTTCTAACGCTATAGAGATGCTCTTTTGTATAGTTAAAAAGTCCAACAACTCACTCCCTGTATAGATCAATGCCAGGTGATAACTTTTTTGTACAGGTACAATTGAAAATACATTGGGCTTCAAAAGGCGGTATCCTTCCCTCATCAACCGCTTTGCCCGATTACGATCTACAGCCTTTGGAAATTTTTTCTTGGAGACCGAAAACATCATTCTGACTGGCGCTTCCCCCGGAAGTGGGGTGGTGGTATCACGCCAGACCAGCCTGACAGGATATTTGGTAAGGCTATGCCCCTCAGCAAAGAGTATCTCAATCTCCTTCCTTGAAGAAAGTCTCTCCTGTTTAGACAGCGTGAACCGTTTCATTTCTACTCAAAAGAAATGTAAAAAATTTGAAATCAGAGATTTATATATTTGAAAAATCAAATGTTAACCGGTTTTGGCCGGTGGGAATCCTCCTCAGTATCTATTTGATCCTCATTTGATCAGAGACAGTCAGTTTGTGACGGCCTCTTGCACGACGAGCATTTATCACTTTTCGTCCACCTACGGTACTCATACGGCTACGGTACCCATGTTTGTTGACTCTTTTCCTGCGGGATGGTTGAAATGTTCTTTTCATCGCTGTTATACCTGTTTATAATGGTAGTCGCTCGTTTAAAAGCGGGCACAAATGTATTCAATTTTTTGGAATTGTACCCCCTACTCCCTGAAAGGGGGTAGGGGTAAACCGAAATTTTATCCATTCATCGAAATGAGGAACTCCTCATTCGTCTTCGTATTGATCATATGCTTGCGCAGGAATTCCATCGCTTCGTCTGGTTTCATATCGGCGAGATAATTACGCAATACAAACATTCGCTGCAGGATCGCATCATCAAGAAGCAATTCCTCACGACGTGTGCTTGATTTCGTAAGATCAATTGAAGGATACATCCGCTTGTTGGCCAATGTACGGTCAAGCTGTAGCTCCATATTACCTGTTCCCTTGAATTCTTCAAAGATGACACCATCCATTTTAGAACCTGTATCAATCAATGCTGTAGCCAGGACAGTCAACGAACCGCCATGTTCAATATTTCTGGCAGCGCCAAAGAACTGTTTTGGCTTATGCAATGCATTCGCTTCAACACCACCGGAAAGCACCTTACCACTTGATGGGGCTACAGTATTGTAGGCCCGTGCAAGACGGGTGATGGAATCAAGAAGAATGACGACATCATGTCCGCATTCAACAAGACGTTTTGCTTTTTCAAGAATAATATTTGCTACACGAACATGGTTTTCAGCAGGTTCATCAAACGTGGATGAAACAACTTCTGCTCTTACACTACGACGCATATCCGTTACTTCCTCAGGGCGCTCATCAATTAGAAGAACGATAAGAAAAACTTCAGGGTGATTAGCAGCTATTGCATTGGCAATATCTTTCAACAAAAATGTCTTTCCTGTTTTTGGCTGAGCGACGATCAACCCACGCTGGCCTTTACCCAGGGGCGTAAAAAGATCAATCATCCTGTTGCCATAGTCCTTACCTCCCGGATGTGTCAACAAGTTGAATTTCTCTGTCGGGAAAAGAGGCGTCAGGTAATCAAATGGAACACGGTCTCTGACTTCATCAGGTGTCTTCCCATTGACAGTACTGACACGCAGTAATGCAAAATATTTTTCTCCTTCTTTCGGAGGACGTATGGCTCCTTTAACTGTATCACCCGTATTTAAACCAAATAATTTTATCTGGGATGGAGATACATAGATATCATCCGGAGATGAGAGGTAATTGTAATCTGAAGAACGTAAAAATCCATATCCGTCGGACATCATTTCAAGTACACCTTCGCCTTCGATGATACCATCAACTTCTACATTGAAACGCTCACGTGCTTCCCGATGAAGATCGCGTTGTGGCGGCAGATTACGATTGTCTACAGGTTGTGCCTGATTACCTCTTTCAATCTGAGGTCTTGATTCTTCCTGAATCCTGTTATCTCGTGGTTCGTTTTGTATACGGGGTTCCCGAGGTTCATTTTGTACACGGGGTTCCCGAGGTTCATTTTGTACACGGGGTTCGCGTGGTTCAGTTTGCACACGAGGTTCGCGTGGTTCCCGAGGTTCATTTTGTATGCGGGGTTCGCGTGGTTCGTTTTGTATACGAGGTTCTCTTTGTTCACGTGCTTCTAATGGAGCTCTGTTATGATCCCGCTGTTCACGAGGTTCGCGTGGTTCATGTGGAGTTCTTGGTTCTCTTGGGCCTTGTAGTCCGCTTCTTTTATCATGATGTTCTGGCCTGCGAGGTTGATCAGGGCGACGATTTTGTTGATTACGTTCTGCCTGTGGATTAGGGGTTTTAATAACTTTTTCCTCCACAATACTTTCTTCAGGTTGTTCAGCTGCTCCATCTGATTCTGTATCTGCATCAGCATCAGAGTCATTTATTGCTTTACGAGGTCTTTTACGAATAGCGCCAGGTTGCCTTTTATCGACACGCATATTATCAGACGATACAGGGACTTCGTCAGGAAGATCAGCATCATTTGCGCCATTTTTGGACGCTTTCTTTTTTTCACCCGCGAGTGCCTGGTGATCAAGGATGGTATAGACCAGTTCTTGTTTGTTTAGTTTTTTAAAGCCGTCTACGCGAAGGCTTTCTGCAAGCTCCCGAAGTTCAGGAACGAGCATGTCGTTCAACTGCAAAATATCGTACATGATATGATCAGATAATGATTAGAAATAAAAAATTGGATTCAATAAGAATTATTCAAACACGGTATCATTTCGCTTCTCTCAACCACAAATTCAATATTTATTTAGAAAGGGAGAATCTGAAGGACAATCAGACCGCTAATGTAGGTGTGTAAAACGCCGCCAAGGTAACAACTCTTTTTTAAATATGGGGAATTACCTTTGGTGAAATTTTCAGTGGTTACTACGGTAGATAAACGCTGAAGTACCTTAAAAAGTTGTCTCTTATGTTAGAAATGCAAATTTTGCGTGATCAGAAGGAAAGAGTCCTTATGGGCTTTCTGAAAAGGGGTTTTAATGCAGAAAGATTAAGCCTTGTGGACCAGGCTATTAAGCTTGACGATGAACGCAAAGAGGTTCAGACTCAGCTGGATAGCTTATTAAATGAGCGAAATACTCTTTCGGAGGAGATCGGCAACCTTTTTAAGCAGGGAAAAGGCGCTGAAGCAAGCCAACTGAAGGCCAAAGTGCAGGGCATAAAAGATAATGCCGACGCCCTGGAACAGCGCTTGCAAATGATCAAAACTGACCTCGAAACGATCCTAATTACCCTTCCAAACGTCCCTCATATAAGTGTACCTGAAGGCAAGACTCCGGAGGATAATATAGTATACAGACAATCTACCGAAAATCTGCCGGTCCTGCCTCAGGGTTCAATGCCTCATTGGGATCTGGCTGAAAAATATAACCTGATTGATTTTAAGCTGGGTGTCTCGATTACAGGAAGTGGTTTCCCACTTTACCGTGGCTTTGGTGCCCGCCTGCAAAGGGCATTAATCAATTATTTTCTTGAGCAGGCAAGAGAAGCCGGCTATGAAGAGATCCTGCCTCCTATCCTGGTCAATGCTGAAACCGCTTATGGTACAGGGCAATTACCTGATAAAGAAGCCCAGATGTATTATGTGGAGAGGGATGATCTTTACCTGATTCCTACAGCTGAGGTTCCGGTCACTAATATGTACCGTAACCAAATTATACCTGAGGCAAACCTTCCGGTTAAACTTACCGGGTACACCCCATGTTTCCGCAGGGAAGCCGGATCATATGGCTCTGATGTCAAAGGAATTAACAGGGTACACCAGTTTGATAAAGTTGAAATCGTCCAGATCGGTCACCCGGCGACCTCCTATGAAGCACTTCAGGGCATGATAGATCATGTAGCACACCTGATGGATAGCCTTGAACTTCCTTATCGAATCCTCAGATTATGCGGAGGGGATATGGGCTTTACATCTGCGCTGACCTATGATTTTGAGGTCTGGGCGGCAGGCCAGCAGAAATGGCTTGAAGTAAGCTCTGTTTCTAATTTTGAGACGTATCAGTCCAATCGTATGAAAATGAGATACAGGGATGATAAGGGAAAAATCCAATTGGTACATACACTTAATGGTAGTGCACTTGCATTACCTAGAATTTTAGTGGCTTTACTTGAAAACAATCAGACTGAAGAGGGTATAAAGTTGCCTAAAGTTTTAGTCCCTTATACCGGTTTCGAATGGATCCGGGTGAAAGAATAATTTAAATTTCATTTATGTTAAAACATGAAACCTGTAGGGCCAAATTTGCATTTACATGTTTGATATAAACCGCTGAAGAAAGCGGCGGAGTTGAAAACGAAATAAAAAAAATATGAATATTTCTTATTTGCTTTTAGTTGGCGCAATTGCTATTGTCGGATTCCTTGTTCAAAATCAGATGAAATCCAAATTTCGAAAGTATGGATTGATTCCATTACAAAATGGGATGACAGGACAGCAAGTGGCAGCTGCAATGCTTGATCATTATGGCATACATGATGTCAATATCGTGCAGGGCGAAGGATTTCTGAGTGATCATTACAATCCATCAACGAAAACGGTCAATCTTAGTCCTGATGTATACAACGGAAGATCGATTGCGGCTGCCTCAGTAGCAGCGCATGAGTGTGGTCACGTAGTTCAGCATGATACAGGGTACAGCATGCTGGCTCTGCGAAATGCAATCGTACCTGTGGTTAAAGTTTCTGCTGTTGTACAGCAATGGGGATTTCTTGCAGCTATGATGTTTATGGGAAGTTTTCCTCAGTTGCTATTGATTGTCATTCTGGCCATGGTGGTGACTACCTTGTTCAGCCTTATCACTTTACCGGTTGAGTTTGATGCGAGCCGTAGAGCTCTGGTATGGTTAGATGATACAGGAATGACTCGGGGAACTGAATATGATTTCGCAAAGGACTCTTTGAAATGGGCAGCTTTGACTTACCTCGTAGCAGCACTTGCTTCGGTAGCCATGCTCGTGTATTTTATCCTTTCGTATCTTGGTAGGCGATAATCCAACCGGATTACAATTTCAAATTTCCAAACCTCAATCAATCAGTATATCATGAGTGATACCATAGACAGTATACAAGCCCAGGGGGCAGCCCAGATGGAGCTGGCTATCGACCATTTGAAAAAGGAACTGACAAAAATCCGCACAGGTAAGGCTTCTACGGGATTGCTCGATGGTCTTCTGGTTGATTACTATGGACACAATACCCCACTTTCCCAAGTAGCCAACATTGGGATTGCGGATGCCCGGACGATCACGATTCAACCATGGGAAAAATCAATGCTATCCAAAATTGAACAATCCATTTTTGCGGCTAACCTGGGTATCACACCCATGAATGATGGTGAAATCATCCGCTTGTCTATTCCGCCGCTGACAGAAGAAAGACGCCGTGATCTGGCCAAGCAGGCAAAGAATATGGGCGAAGAAGCCAAAGTAGCCTTACGCCACGCTCGTCACAAGGTGATTGATTTTATCAAAAAGTCAATGAAAGATGGCTTCCCCGAAGATCTCGGAAAACGAAAAGAAGCTGAGGTAGATAAATTACTTCACAATCATGCTGAAACTGTTGATCATCTGATCGCATCGAAAGAGAAGGATATCATGACTGTGTAATTGGAATTTTCGACGGTTACTGAGCTGTGATAAATTAGTTGTGGCTTAAAATCTTCCAAAAAGAAAAAAGGTTGTCCGTAGTTTGAAACTACGGACAACCTTTTTTCTTTTTTGACGGAAGCGTCATGCGGGTCGAA
>JBDUAU010000602.1:0-4443 GCA_040004485.1 Saprospiraceae bacterium | reverse complement strand
TTAAAACCCAGGTCAGAAATGGAACTTGTCAATATCATCGACTTGTCGGCTGCTGTCAAAGGAATCTATATCCTCAACCTTCGTAATGGAAGAAAAACATATAGTAAAAAGATTATTGTACAATAACCGGGGAAAATAAAAACTGAATTAAGTATCCACGTCTTATTTCAGATTTACAATAGGTTGGCAGATGAATGTTTGTCAACCTATTTTTGACTTCCTGAGCGTTGTCCCACATTTCATTTTTTTATCAGCTATTGACGCAGAAATTATTCAAATAAATTTTACGCACATTGTCCTAAATGAGGAAATAATTTGCCTTCCTTTAAGTTATGATTTTTGATACTAAAAAAATAAATCTGTAATTAATATTTTTTTAAATAATTCTGCTCAAATCTGTAGTGACGAATCAGCCTTGCGCCTAATTCCAATATCGCGAATAGATCGAACCTTTTCCCTCCATCCAATTCGTATAATTCAACGACCCTAATCTGAACCGTGGTGCTAATTTGCTTTTGGTTTCAATTTTATATTCCATCTTACAAAACAAACCCGGAAGATGATTTGGTGAGCAAGTCAATAATGTAGCAGAAGGAACCTGCAGTAAAAGCCTGTTTTCTGATAATGAATTTTGGAATTGATTTTTCCATATATCCTTATAATCTGATATTCTGATCATGGCTGATGAAGTATCAATAGTAGTCATCATAGGTTTCGACACCTGAGCGCTTAGATAGCAACCGGAAAAAAGAAGAATAATGAGTAGTGGATTTTTCATGTTTGCAAAACGCCTGTATTGAACGGTTCAATAGGTGCATGATCTGCGGCCTGAAGTGCCTTTGAAATAAAATCGCGTGTATCTCTGGGATCAATGATCGCATCTACCCACAATCGGGCCGCTGCATAGTAGGGTGTAGTCTGCTCTGTGTATCTCGAACTGATCTGTTCATATAGTTTCTTTTCTCCTTCAGGATCAGGTTTATGGCCTTTAGCTTCTAAAGAAGATACCTGTATTTGGGTAAGTACTTTTGCCGCTTGCGCACCACCCATGACTGCAATTTTTGCAGTAGGCCATGCCGCTATAAATCTTGGGTCATAAGCCTTTCCACACATCGCATAGTTACCTGCCCCATAACTATTACCGGCTATAATGGTGATCTTTGGTACGGTACTGTTGGCCACAGCATTGACCATTTTTGCTCCGTCTTTGATAATTCCACCGTGCTCTGATCGTTTGCCTACCATAAATCCTGTGACGTCATGAATAAAAACGAGTGGAATTTTCTTTTGATTACAATTTAAAATAAAACGGGTAGCCTTATCGGCTGAATCAGAATAGATCACGCCACCTAACTGCATTTCACCGGTTTTTGTTTTTACTATCTCTCTTGAATTGGCCACAATTCCAACAGACCAACCATCAATACGTGCATATCCACAAAGAAGTGTTTGACCATAGTGTTCCTTGTATTGAAGGAAGTCTCCGCCATCGACGATGTGTCGAATGACTTCGAGCATGCTATATGGTTTAGATGCATCATTCGGCATCAGGCCAAGGATTGAATCCTTATCTCCCGCTGGTGCGATAGATTCTTCTCTGTTCAAACCTGCGGAAGGCCTTGGCCCCATTTTATCAACAAGTTCTCTGATCGTTTTCAGACAAGTCTCATCATCAGGCATTTTATAATCTGTTACACCTGAAATCTCACTATGTGTTGTAGCTCCACCTAAAACTTCCTGATCTACATCTTCGCCAATGGCAGCCTTAACAAGATAAGGACCAGCCAAAAAAATTGATCCTGTACCTTCCACGATCAGTGACTCATCAGACATGATCGGCAGATAAGCCCCACCAGCTACACACGAACCCATGATCGCAGCGATCTGCGGAATACCCATTGAAGAGAGCTTTGCATTGTTGCGAAAAATTCGTCCAAAATGTTCTTTGTCCGGAAATATCTCATCCTGCATCGGAAGGTACACACCAGCACTATCTACGAGATAGATGATCGGGATACGATTTTCCATCGCGATCTCCTGGGCACGAAGATTTTTCTTACCTGTGATTGGAAACCAAGCGCCTGCTTTAACAGTAGCATCATTTGCAACAATCACACATGTACGACCTGAAACTTTTCCAACGACAACTACAACTCCTCCTGCAGGACAACCCCCATGCTCCTCATACATACCTTCACCAGCGAAAGCACCTATTTCAAGAGGAGTGCTATGCGGATCAAGCAATAAGTCTATTCGTTCTCTTGCAGCCAATTTTCCAAGGTCATGCTGCTTGTCAATTTTCTTTTGTCCTCCTCCAAGTGAAATGATTTCGAGCTTCCGTTGCATCTGGGAAACCAGAAGCTTCATCGCATCCTCATTTTTATTGGTATCGATATTATATGACGCCATGGAGCGAAAGATAGGCAGTTTACCGTAGGAAGTTATATCTTCTCATGCGCTCAAGTGGTGAAAATTATAAACATATATAATTATTTTTATATGTTTATTAAATTGATTTATAAAATATTAATACCCATAACCAAATATTAAAAGGTACGTCCCGCTGACAAATGATTATTTTCATGCTCTGATCTGAAAACTATGTATAAGCAACCGGTCAATCTGACCAGTGACACACTGACAAAGCCAAGTCCCGCAATGCTCGAGGCGATGATGAATGCCGAAGTAGGTGATGACGTATTCAGGACAGATCCGACCACGATAGCTCTGGAAGAAAAAATGGCTCAAATGTTTGGGCAAGAATCCGGCCTTTTTTGTCCGTCAGGCACCATGACCAATCAGATAGCTATCAAAGCACACACACAACCTTTGGATGAAATACTTTGTGATGAACTTTCACACATCTACAGGTATGAACTGGGAGGTTATGGATTTCATTCGGGCGTAGCTATTCATGTGATGAGAGGAAAGAATGGCATCATTTCTCCCGAACATGTCCACCAGGCGGTAAAACCAAAAGCTGATTGGAATCCAAACACGAAGCTTCTCATTATTGAAAATTCGGTTAATATGGGTGGTGGAAATTATTATACACTTGACCAGATCCGACTGATTGCAGAGGCTGCACGATCACATAAGCTTACCATTCATCTCGATGGTGCGCGGTTGTTTAATGTACTGGTTGAAACGGGTGAATCAACTTTAGAATACGGTAAAATATTTGATAGCATTTCTATTTGTCTTTCCAAGGGCCTTGGGGCTCCTGTGGGTTCTGTCCTTATTGGCAAAAAAGAAATGATAGATTATGCCAGACGTGTGCGCAAAGTGATGGGTGGAGGAATGCGGCAAAGTGGCTACCTGGCTGCAGCAGGTATTTATGCATTGGACCATAATATAAAACGGCTGAAAGAAGATCATGACCATGCAAGAATGTGTGGAAAGAAATTGGAAGAGGTCTCCTGGGTAAAAGAAGTTTCACCTGTAGCTACTAATATCATCATCTTCAGCGTAGCGGATCATCTCAATGCATCTGATGTAGCAGCCAGGCTGGCCACTAAAAATATTATTTGCCTCCCGATCACAGACAAGATCATCAGATGGGTATTTCACCTGGATATCAATGATGAAATGACGCATTATGTCGTGGAGACTTCAGATACATTATACTGAACCTAGCGAAAAATGACCGATATTTATACTTCTCAATCCAAAACGAAACCGAAATCGCTTCCCTTTCAGCGCAAAGGATAAAGAGCAAATGCTGTTCTTTATTCCTTAAGAGATTCTTATTAACAGGTTTATTTATTCCAAATGAAAAATATTTTATTCTGTCTGATTTTCTTGCCTGCCCTGGCGATGACGCAGATATCAAATAACATGACTTTATTGTCGAATCTTGATTTGCCAAATCTGCCCACGCAATATGGATGTCAATACGGAGACATCTGGGGGTACACCGCTCCTAATGGAACTGAGGTAGCTATTGTCGCTACGATCGAGCAGATATTATTTGTCAATATCACAGCCCCTGCAAATCCGGTGATCATTCTAGCCTACACAGTGACAAATGCTGGAACAAGTACAACAAGCCAATCGCTGTGGAGAGATTTTGACACGTATCAACATTACATTTATGCAGTCTCAGATTTACAAACCGCAGGATTGTTGATTTTTGATATGAGCAATGTTCCGACATCGATCAGCATGGTCTATCAGAGTAATAGCGTTTTCTCCCGTGCTCACACTTTATTTATTGATCAGCTCAACGGCAAACTATATGCAGCAGGGTCCAATACTCAAAATAATGGATTGAAAATTCTTGATCTTTCAGCCAATCCGATCAGCCCTACTCTATTTGCTTCTGTTCCTTTGAATACGGTAGGTGGCGGCTATGTTCATGATGTGTATGTGAGAGACAACATCGCTTATTGCAGTCATGGTAGCTTGTCAAAAATTCAGATCTACGATTTCACCAATCTTCCC
>JBDUAU010000305.1:0-15099 GCA_040004485.1 Saprospiraceae bacterium | reverse complement strand
CAGTTAAAGGTTTTCTTTTTCCGGTATCACAATCTAACGGGAATGCATCCAAATAATAAGTTGTTGTAGCAACTATTGGAGGCGTTGTAAAAGTATTACCCGTTGCTAAAGGATTACCTCCAGTTGCATTTTGATACCACTTAATTTCACCATCATTTGTGATTGCGTTTAATATAATACTTCCAGGACCACAATTGTCTATTTGGCTTGGAGCAGTAATCACTGGAATTATTACTTCAATAGTTTTTGTAGAAGAACACATTGAGTTAGGTAATGAAGATACTGCGACCGTATATGTGCCTGTAGTTGTAACAAAAATACTTTCAGTAGTTTCGCCAGTTGACCAATCATAATTTAAAAACGGAAGATGGGTATTCAGGTCTAAATAATTTCCATCGCAAAGAGCGGTATCAGGACCCAAATCAAATTCGTAAGCTGGATAGGAAGCGACTTTAACATAGGCGATAGCTTCAGGCATTTCAGAATTATAATACGTCTGTCCATTTACCCTGACCAGTCGAGTTCCCAGTGTTTTAATGATCGCGTCATTGAAATAGAGGATGGAGCGCATCGCATTTTTAAAAGCCGTAGAGGCCGCAGTACCATTATTTTCAATCCGGATCGATTGTGTTCCGGAGCCCGTGATCGTCAGCCCCGGAAAACTTGCATTCGTCTCCAGGTATTCAAGATTGCCATTCGGAATGAAACCGGAAATCTCTATGGTCACAAAATCAATCAGGGTATCGTAAAGAAAAATGATATCCTGATCACATATCGGTACACCAGTATTAGTAATGCAATAGTAATCCGGACTTTGATAATCATAGCCAGTGGCACCGGATGAATCATCGCAATCTAAATCAACTGACGTCACACAGTTTGGTGTTTGGAATTCTACCATTCCGGTGATGCCAAAAGTCCAATACGGATCTCCGGCGAGAATATTCATATCTCCATCCAGTAGGTTAATGAGAACGTACATCTCATTCCCTGGATCACCTGTCTTACTCAACAATGTATGACATTGAGTAGTGGCAGTCATGGGATGGAAATACCCATCATCAGGCAGATCCATCACGATCTCACTCACTATAGGATCGGAAAGTGTAATCTTCTCCATTTTGGAATCCGTAAACCCGTCTGTTTCATAATATAAATACCCATTGAACAAACCCAGGTCACTCAATTCAATCCTGCCTGACACCGGACCGAGAGAGGTAACGGTGCCATTAAAAATATTAATTTCAACTAGCGTGTCAGCTATTCCTTGACGATCAATTGAATAGCAGATCGTATTACTGATGCAGGCTATCCCCTGAAGAGTAAGCCCGGGCACAGCGGACAAATCCAGGACAAGGTTTGCAGCACCAGTGGTTGTATTGACTTGATAAATTTTGTCATCCTGGGCAAGAGCGTAAAGGGTTCCATTCGGTGTCATCGACAATCCGTATTGCAGAAAATTCGCGGAGATCAGCCAATCAAACTCAGAGGTTACACTGCAACCCAGGTCTATACTATAAAAAAAAGATGGTATGCTGCCCGTGGAGGTCCAATACTGTTGTGCACCTACAAAGACGATAGGCAATTGAAACAAGAGAAGAAGGGAAATTTTTAGCCGCATCATTTCAGTGTTGCCTTCTTTTTAGCTTACTAAATTAATCAATATGGTGGGATTGGGGCCTGATAAGAGGGTACGATCCTCATCTCCCCCGAAAATCCAACTGGGATTTTCTCCCAAATTTCTCACACCTTTCACTTCTCCTTCTCACTCCATTTCTACTTCCATTTTTACTTCTACTTCTATTTCCACTTCCTTGTTCAATACTCGTCCTGAGCTTGTCGATAGATTCATTATTCAACACAGGATTCTTCGCCGGCACGTGCGAAGAGATGGGGGAGAATACTCTTGCGGAAACGAAATGTAGGATTCTTCGCCGGCACGTGCCAAGAAATGTGGGTTATACTCCGCTCAATTCAAGTACTCCAACTACATTCAGCGAGAACCATCTGACTGACTAAAAGGACAAGTAAAATTTCATAAATTTGTGGTATGGCAAGTCAGGAAATAACACTCGAAAGAATAAAACAAATCATCCTGGACAAAGATCCATCGGCTAAAGTCTATCTATATGGTTCAAGAGCTCGTGGGACTATGAAGCCCGACTCCGACTGGGATTTACTAATATTATTGAATAAGAACAAAATTACGGCTGACGTCGAAAAAAACGTTACATACCCACTCTTTGACCTGGAATTTGAGATTGGAGAAGTTATTAGCCCGATGGTTTATTCCGAAGCGGAGTGGAACACCAAACACCGTGCGACACCCTTTTATGCAAACGTCATGAAAGAGGGCAGACTATTATGAGCGACTTCAAGCAAAGCGACTATATAAAGTATAGATTACAGCGAGCTAATGAGACTATTTCAGAAACCAGGATTCTGATTGACAATAAATTTTGGAATACCGCAATCAACAGAATGTATTACGCTTGCTTCTATGCAGTAGGAGCATTGCTGGTAAAACATGGCGTTGACACATCGAGTCATTCTGGAAACCGATAAAAATTTGGACAACTTTTTATCCGCACAGGTTTGATCAGCAAAGATTTAGGCAGACATTATTCAGAATTATTTGAGAAGAGACAAAAAGGAGATTACAACGACTTTTTTGACTTTGACGAAGAGACCGTTTTGAGGTTATATGAACCTTCGGTTGAATTCATAAAAGAGATTGAAAAACAGATTATGAAGTAGGCAACGGAGCACACTCACTAAAGTATCCAGATAACTATCAAAAAGCCTCGCATACAGCGATTCATATAATTAGGAAGCAACTATGGAATACTGATTAAGCAACGAATTGAATACACGTAACCTTCCGCACATCGATGATGCCGACAACATCGAGGATGAGTTTGAAAAATACTGGCAGGACCAGAAAGTACTGGCAATTAAAAATATCTGTGACGAAGAAAATCTGGATGCAGCACAGTTTAGCGCGCTGATGGAAGCCTACATCTTCAGTGGACAGGAGCCTATCCGTGACGAGGTCCTCAAATGTTTAGATAACAGGCCGAGCGTCCTTTCTGCGAGAGAGATTGGCAATAGGATCATTCAGCGCATGAAAGAGTTTGTGGAAGTGTTTGTGGTGGGGATGGCGGCGTAGATGAAAATAGGATAACTGATAGAGTCGAAAATTTCTTTTTATATAGTTTTTAAAAATGGGAGGGGGATTGTGGTTTGGATTGAGGTGATGATGATGTGGTAGAGGCACTAATCCTTATGTTTTCAGTAGGAATTCATTATGTTTGGGTGGGTAGATATAGGTGTTATCTGAAATGATATGGCGGCAATGCTAACTTGCAACTTTCGGGCATTGAACAACCTTTTTTGAATAGACAATTATTAACAGACAGACAGACATTAAATTTAACTTTGACAACAAATAAAACATCATGGCAACATTAGATACAGGCGACAAAAATTTTGCGCAAATTGTAAGCGAAATAAAAAGCGGACAAGTAAAAATTCCGCAATTCCAACGCAGGTTTGTTTGGGATGTAAAAGCATCTGCAAAACTTTTGGACAGTATTATTAAAGGTTATCCAATTGGAACTTTTATTTATTGGCGGACAGACGAAGAATTGCGTTCAGTTCGAAATCTTGGAAATCTTGTACTGCCGCAACAATCAAAAGGAGAGTTTGTCAATTATGTTTTGGATGGACAACAACGCCTGACTTCTTTCTATGCGGCTGTTGAAGGATTGCAAATTGAAAGAGAAGTTGGAAAGATTGAGAACTACGCAAACATTTATTTGCATCTTGAGGCAACTGCCGATGATGATGTTGTAATAACCGATGTGAGTGAAAAGTTAGAACAAACTTTTATCCGTCTTGCTGACTTAATGAAAGGCGACTTTACTTACTTGGCTTCATTCCCAAAAGACAAACAGGAAAAATTAAACACCTTCAAAAAGATTTTGGAAGGTTACAACTTTAGAGGAGTTAATTTAAAACATGCAGACATTGAAGTAGCGACAGAAGTTTTTACAAGATTAAATGTGGGAGGAAAAGAACTTACGCTATTTGAAATAATGGTAGCTAAAACTTATGATGCTACAAGAGGTTTTGACTTAGCAGAAAAATATGATGAACTTAAACAAGAATTGCAATCCGTGAATTACGAAACGATTTCTTCTTCAACCGTCTTGCAAGTTGTTTCAATGTTAATGGTTAAGAATGTTACAAGAAAAGAAATATTAAGGTTGCCTAAAAAAGATTTCATTGACATGTGGGGAAAAGCAACAGACTGCATAAAGTCAGCAATTGATTTCCTTCGCAACTTTGGAGTTCCTGTATCACGACTACTACCCTACAATGCTTTGCTTGTTCCTTTCAGTTATTTCTTTTACAATCATAAAAGCAGTCCTTCGGGTGACACATTAAAATTATTGCAAGATTTCTTTTGGAGATGTTCTTTAGGCTATCGCTATTCAAGCGGTGTGGAAGGAAAGCTTGCACAGGATGTAGATAAGATTGATAAGATTTTAGAAGGCGAAACTCCAAAATACGAATGGAGCATAGACATTACAGAAAACAATCTTAAACAAACAGGAAATTTCAGTGCAGGTAAAAGTTTTATCAAAGGTATTTTGTGTTTGTATGCTATGCACAAACCCAAATCTTTCAACAACAACTTAGATGTTAGAATTGACAACGCTTGGCTAAAAATATCTACAAGCAAAAACTACCATCACTTTTTTCCAAAAGCATGGATGCGAAATAATTTCCCTCAAATGGATTTATCACATTACAATCACATTTTGAATATCACTATTGTAGATGACGAGCTTAATAAAAATAAAATCAGAGCTAAAGCACCTGCTGACTACATTCAAACATTCGCAAATCAAAACGAACACCTTGCAGAATCATTAGCAACACATTTAATCGGCAACATTGACGAGTGTGGAATTTCAACCAATGACTATGAAACCTTTTTCAACAAGAGAGCTGAACAAATTAATATGGAACTAAACAAGAGAATTATTCCACAGAAGACAGGCAGTGAAGTTCAAGTGGACTTTGACGAGGAGTTAGAAGAAGAAACTACTGAAGTGCTAAATTGAAACAGCAGACCTTCGTGGACTTAGCAGCACAGCAGCTAATCGAGTAGGCGGACCCGCCTGTTGATACAAACAGGTTGCGCCTTCACTGGTCGCCGAAGTGACTCTACTGAGGATAAGGCTTATAAGTTGGTCACGAAGGCGATTTATACTTTGCCTCCACTCAGCATAAGGACTTCAGATAGATACTCCAAAGTATAAGGAGCTTTCACTCTCTGAGTATTCTTTCTCTATCCTCAAAGATTCTTGTTGTTGATGGCGAGTATTTCAGTTGGTATGGGAATAGCTTGTTGGAAGTACAGGGGTATTTTGAGGAGTTGAAGGTGAGATGTAGGTAAGGTAGTGGCATGAAAATCTATCCAGAAATGAAGATTTTAAAAGCGCAAGTTTGTATTTCTGCCATGATAATTTTGAAAAATGCAATAATAACCTCTTGGTTTTCAATAGGAATTCATTATGTTTGGGCACGTAGATATACATATTACATGCAATTTAAAAACATAATTATATGGCACTACCTGAACAATATTTAGTAGCGACAAAAAATGTTGATACTTTCTTCAATTCCCTATTGACTGCACAAGCTCCTCCAAAATTTACAACCAAATTTTTAGAAAAGCTGGATTTTAAGACCACGAATGACCGCCTGTTTATAGGAATACTAAAAGCTTTAAAATTCATCGATCAAGGAAGTATCCCGCAAGAAAGATATTTCAGATTTCTTGACAAAACGCAATCTAAGCAGGTTTTGGCGGAAGCAGTTAAAGAAGCCTACTCGGATTTGTTCGCAGTAAATGTAAAAGCTAATGAACTATCATCTAGTGACGTAAAAAACAAACTAAAAACTCTTACACAAGGTTCAAAATCTGATGCGGTTTTGAATTGGATGGCAAATACTTTCACAACTTTATGTAAGTATGCAGATTTTGCAAAACCACACAACAAAGATATAACGATCATTAAAAAAGATGAAAACCATACTGAAGATAATGGAGAACACAATGAATCTCGAAAACTGACACACGAGCTAGTGAACAAAAACATAACAACTGAAATGCATTACAATATTCAAATTCATTTACCTGAGACTAGAGACATTACAGTATATGATGCAATATTTAAAAGTTTAAAGGAGCATCTACTATGACTAAGGATAGCTTGTATTCATTTGTATTTAAAGGCCTCTTAACGGAAGAGGCACTAGATAAAACTGAGCGAGTCAAAAAAACAAGATTCGGTAGCGAGGATTTTAAGAAACTTCATGAATCATTAGGTATCAATGAATTGGATGAAGAGTTGATACTTCAAGCTCAAAAAATGGCAATTGTATATACTGCCATCTACGCTTTTGAAAATACAGTTAGAAAATTTATCGCTAAAAAACTCCTTGAAAATAAAGGAGAGAACTGGTGGAACGAATGTGTTTCAGAAAAAGTAAGAACAAAAGCCGAAAGTAGACGCGATGAAGAAAATAAAATACGGTGGCATACTCCACGAGGAGATAGCATTATAAACTACACAGAATTTGGAGACTTGTTATCTATAATCAGGGTGCCAGATAATTGGCCTTTTTTTGAACCTCATATTTATTCCATTGAATGGGCTGACCAAATTATTAAAACTTTAGAGAGATCCAGGAATGTAATAATGCATAGTGGCGAATTAGTTAACCAAGACATTGAAAGAATTGGAATGTATATCCGTGACTGGCTTAATCAAGTTGGATAAAAAACTACTGCTAACATGGGTTTTGCGTTCGTGGGCGGGCAGTGCGAATAGAAACATTTGAGCAATTAATAAACGTTGGTGCTGGCAGATAGTTTTCGGTTTCAACAGCCTCCAAACGCAAGGACCGAAACCGTTATATGAAATTTATAAGACCTTAATGCCAAACAACGAACAAGCATACATTGACACATTAAAGAAATCGGTTTACGATCGAATTTCGGCTGACATTAACGACAAGACAATTGACGAAATAGTTAAAACCGACCTTGTAAAATCACATCTTGACAACAAGGCTTCAGCAAGTTTTCAGAGCTATTACTTTTTAACGCTTGACAACGAGAAACTTTATTTTAGATCAGCGGACTTTTTTAGAAAGTTTAAAAAACAATATTCACTTCAGGGAATGGACAACAACTATCTTGATAAACTTGAAGGACTAAAAAAAGAGATATTAAAAAAAATTCGGGCAGACAAATTAGTCCATCTCTATTTTGACATCTTCAATAAAGCAGTTATTAAACACGGCCAGGGATTTAAAGAAAAAGACCTTGGCTCTTTCTTTGCAAAACTTGTTCATACATTCAGACCACATGAATATTGTGCCTTAGACAATCCGATTAAAAATTATTTCGGACTAAAAAAAGAGAGTTTTTTTATTTCGTTTTTTATTATCAGTGTAGAGTATAAACATTGGGCGACCGTCAACAAAAAGTTACTTAATACCATAAAAGAAAAACTTAAAGGAGCAGACAAAAAAGGAATTTTACAACACGACAAAATAACAGATTTGAAACTACTAGACCTAATATTTTGGAGCAAGGCAAACAGAAATAACAAGAAGAAAGCCGGCATATAATCCAGTAGGCGACCCCGCTTGTTGACACATTAGGTCCCAAAGCCAACCCTACCTAACCTCCCCCTCTACCACATTCTCCATATCTCCCCCCGCAAACCAACACCAATATGTCCTCCGACAAAAAAACTACTGTTAGAAACAAATCTCTGGTCTATCGCCGATACGCTACGCGGCAAGATGGATGCCGATGACTTCCGCGATTATATCCTTGGTTTTATTTTTTACAAGTACCTCAGCGAGAAGATGCACGACTATGCCGATGCGATCCTCAAGCCGGACAAGCTGAAGTATTGAAGACCTGGACAACCACAAACAAAAAAAAGCCTACCTCACTAATTGCATTATCTTGATCTGAACAACATCGAAATTCAATCATCGAAATGAATGAATAGCATAACACGATTCATCATCATACTCATTGCCACACTCCATGGCATTCAGCCTAAGGCTCAAACAAATATGCCCACCGACATGAGCGAGCCGCAGAATATGGCCTGTGGTGTAAGCTTTAATGAACATAATGGGCAGCTGAAATTAGTATATGATGGAGTGATCATTGCTAAGGCCAAACTAAAGGCTGCCCATGGTAAGGTCAAGCTCGAAAAAAGTGTATCCACACAAGGGAAGAACGATGCCATCACCCAATCACTCCAATTTACAGGAGACATAGTCACTTTGGATGGCATAGTGTATGCCGGTGACGAAGCCATAGCTGCAGAAGGGAATCCACTGGCACAGGAAAAATTTGCTTTAGTGAGAACAACAATTGGTCATGCCAGTAATAATAAGCGAAACAACGCTATCTATGATCGCTATAGCGACTGGGTGCTGGAAATAAATACCGGACATCAAGTACAAATTGCGCCCACAACGAAAAGCGGTAACCAACAATCTTTTGTGTTTACAGCAAATAGTGATACCCTTCAAATTTTGTTTAAACCCTTGTATTATCAAAAGCACAAGGGCATCACTTATTTTAAACCCCGGACGTACGAAGTTTGGAAAGAACCCGTCACCGGTTGGTCATCCTGGTGGGCCTACTTCAGGCAGTTCAATGAAAAAGATCTGGACCAATTGTTAAGCGTTTGGAAAGAGAAACATTTGAATGATTTTGGTTATCAATACATACAAATAGATGATGTATTTCAGGGAGAGTTTGATAAGGGCCACCGTGCCCCGGAAAAATATCCACATGGGTATTATGCCACTGGCCCAAAGACCTGGCTTGAATGGAAAAAAGATTTATTCCCTTCCGGAATAAGTGGGTATGTCAATAGCGTAATAGAAGCTGGCTTTAGTCCTGCAGTATGGATAGGTTCCTATTTTACAGCTACCGATACGGTAGAAAAACATCCGGACTGGTTTATACAAGATAGTGCAGGTGTACCGTCCCTGGCGCCATGGATAAGTTATGCGATCAACTCAAAAAATACAGTAGCAGTAGAAACATTGATACGACCCCTTTTTAAAGGTCTTAAAGCGGCTGGCATGGAATATGTAAAAATTGATCAGCTCCGACATTACCTATACGATAACATGAATAACAACCTGGCCTTTTTTGCGAATAAGGGATTTAGTGCCGACGATGTATTCAGAACGTATTTAAAAGTAGCCAGAGAAGAACTCGGCAGCGAGACCTTCATACTATCCTGTTGGGGCGTACTACCACAATCAGTAGGACTTGTAGATGCCTGCCGCATCGGGGGCGATGGATATGGCCCGGTCACCATGCAGCAATATAATTCGTGGAATGGCATCGTATGGATTAATGATCCCGACCACTGTGATGTATATCCCAACTATAAACCTGCCGAAGCCGGAAATGTAACACATACCCTTGACGTGCAGGCACAGATAGATGAAACAAAGCTTCGTCCATCATTGGCTTCGATAGCAGGCTGCATGTTGATGTTGAGTGATAAGCCTGCCGTATATCAGGATGATAAAAATCTGGAAGGCGTAAAACGGGCAGCGCCGGTACTGCCAAGTGTTCCGGGTCAGTTGTATGATTTTGATCCCGTGAAGACCGCCATTTTACCTAACCTCAATTTGCAGGATATTAAAAGCGGAGCAGACCCAACCGTTATTGATGCAGATCAGTTTGGTCAGGTATGTCCGTGGTGGCTCAATGAAATCAATCGTGATTTTGAGCAATGGAACGTACTCTCGAGAATGAATTGGTCAGATGATACCATGCCAGTTGACCAGGTCAATTTTGCTGATCTTGGTTTAGACAGCAATAAAGAATACCTCGTATTCGAATTTTGGAACAAAACTTTTTTAGGAATGCACAAAGGAAATTTTGAAGCTGCAACGTTATCGCCAAATAATATTCATACGTACTCTATCAGAGAAAAAACCAATCATCCGCAAATTGTATCCACCAACAGGCATATTTCGCAAGGCGGGTATGATCTGTTGAATGTAACCTGGAAAAAAAATTCGCTGTCCGGTACGAGCAAAGTTGTGGCCGGCGATAGGTATGAATTATATGTGCATATTCCAGAAGGGTATCAGTTAAAATCAGCTACCTGTAATGGCTACGAGGTGAATGTAACACAAGGTGATCTTGTTACGATCAGCATGATGCCTGAGGAAACCGGGGAGGTTAGCTGGAAGTTGGTGTTTTAATTAGCGGCAATTGTATGTCACGACAATTTTACTATGATGACTAAGACAAAAATACTTATAGAGGATTACTCTGCATTGTGGGCATTGACATTTCAATTATTAAAGTCAATCTACGAGTTACACTTGAACGACCTGGTTATTGATATTCAACATATAGGTAGCACTGCTGTTTATGGACTTGCTGCTAAACCTATCATAGACATTGACTTGATTATTGCGGACAGAAATAATCTCACCTCGGTCATTGAGAAACTTTCTTTGTTGGGTTATGACCACCTGGGCGACTTAGGGATTACAGAGAGAGAAGCATTTAAGCGCAAGTCAGACAAAACTCCCCTGGACGGTTCTTCGCGGACTTGGCACGAACATAATTTATACGTTTGCCCCTCAGACAGTATTAGTTTAAAAAATCACTTAGCACTTCGTGATTTTCTTCTTACTCATCCCGAGAAAGCAAAGGAATATGGTGAACTCAAAAAGAGATTAGTGTCAGAAAATCCTTACGACATGGATTTATATGTTGAACGTAAGACACCTTTTATTATAGCGATATTAAAGGACCTTGGGTTTAGTGTCATTGCGCTAGACAATATTGCAAGAGAAAATAAAGTGCTGAAGGAGAAAAACGGCAGCCTCTAATCGAGTAGGCGGCCCGGCCTGTTGATACAAACGAAGTACTTATTCATTGGTCCTCGAAGTGAATCCATAGTGAATCGGTGCTTTTACCCTCTGATAATTCCTGCTGTGTAGCATTATCATTGCTATTTAAGGCACTCACAAGTGTTACCTTCCAGCCGGGATATCAACCTTGACAATATAGTCCGCAAATTTAAAGAATGCTGCATGGAGAGGGATCTCGCAAATGAGTCCTGCCAGTGGTAGCCTGGCCATTAGGAAACAAGTTACGCAGCCTCCTCTTCCGAAAACCCCTTACCTTAGAGTAAATTTAGCTACTATGCTTACTAAAAGACAGTTAAAAGAGACGTTGGAACAATTCCCAGAGGAGTTTACCCTTGATGAATTAATTGATAAAATCATTTTCCTGGATAAAATTGAACGAGGAAATCAACAATCTGAACGAGGAGAAACAATCACGGAAGACGAACTTGAGAAAGAGATGCAGAAATGGTAAGCGAGATATTTCGACAATTAGTTGAGGGAAATTATCGAATTATTTATAAAATAGTTGATCGACAAAGAATTGATATTCTTGCCATCCACCATTCAAGTAGAGATCTTCTCAGAAGACAGATTGGGTAAATATTGCCCATCATATTTATCATTGCCGGTTGTAATGGTGCCGGGAAGACCACCGCTTCATTTAGCTATCTGCCCGAGCTTCTCAATGTTAAAGAATATGCAAACCATGGATACAACAGATATTAAAAATAAAATCCTCGAAGGTTGTAAGCTAGCTTTCATTAAACTTGTCGAACGTAAACGACGAGAAAATTCTTACCTCATCTTTTCTGACAAAGGAAAGATTGTAAAAATTCCAGCCAAGGACATAAAACTCGAATGAAGTTTGTCTGCGAGGAAAATAATTGAAAGACCTTCTCTAACATTAATTTTCATTAACCATTTCCAACAGGTAATGTAAAAGTTTGCTTAATATCATTCGCTTTCATCTCCACCGGAATTTTGGGCGCAGCCACCCATTCATAAAAATCCTGTTTCGTTTCTTCATTCAGATCTTTCAGCACCTTGATGCCCAGTTGCGCGAGTGCAGTCGCATTACATTGCTGTTGATATTGATCGATGACGGGAATGGATAGTAGTTTTATGTTGAGATCACTAATTGCATTATCCTGATCTGAACAACATCGAAATTCAATCATCTAAATGAATGAATAACATAACACGCATCATCATCTTACTCATTGCCACACTCAATGGCATACAGCCTAAGGCTCAAACAAGAATGCCCACTGACGTGAGCGAGCCGCAGAATATGGCCTGCGATGTAAGCTAAGCCTAACTTCCTGAATTATCAGACAATTGGCACCCATTCGGTTGGCTTATAGTCGAAAATCTGTCCTCTATCCCCATTTTTAGATATACTTTAGCGCCCAATTCTTAAAAATCCTTATCAAACAATATTTCATGAAAAAAGTCCTGATTTCTCTCATTGTCTGCATGCAGGCCATGATTTCCTTTGCGCAGACTGATAAATATCCAACCATCGATATTCCATATAAGAAATTTGTACTGGACAATGGACTGACACTCATCGTCAGCGAAGACCACAAAATACCGATGATCGCTTTCAATATCTGGTATCATGTCGGCAGTAAAAATGAAAAACCAGGCAAGACCGGTTTCGCCCATTTATTTGAGCATATTATGTTCACCGGATCTGAACATTATGAAAATTTTGATGAAGTCATGCAGACTGTCGGCGGTGGAAGTAATAATGGAACGACCAATAATGATCGCACCAATTTTTTTGAAAATTTCACTTCCACGGGTCTTGATCGTGTGCTCTGGGTGGAATCGGATCGTATGGGATTCCTATTGAATGGTCTCGACAGCAACAAAGTGGAAATTCAGCGTGGTGTGGTGCAAAATGAAAAACGACAAGGTGATAATCAACCCTATGCAGTGGCCGAAGATCTAACCATCAAGAGTACCTACCCTACCGGTCATCCTTATTCATGGAGTGTGATCGGAAGCATGGAAGATCTCAGCGCTGCGAGTCTTGAAGATGTGAAAGAATGGTTCAGAACATACTATGGTCCAAACAATGCCATCATGGTGATCGCAGGTGATGTGAATACAGATGAAGTACTTGAGAAAGTAAAAAAATATTTCGGCTCTATTCCTTCAAGCCCACCCATATCAAAACATAGCGAATGGGTCGCAAAGATGAGTGGTAAACATATGCAGATAGCACAGGATCGCGTACCTCAGGCACGTCTCCAGAAGACATGGAATGTAGCGGCATGGGGCACAAAAGATATTACGTATCTCGAGCTACTAAGTAGCGTACTTACAAATGGTGTTTCGTCAAGACTCTACAAACGCCTGGTGTATGATGAGCAATTATGCACAGATATCTGGAGCTACAATAATGGTGCAGAGATCGGTGGGCAATTCAATATCGGCGCCAATGCAAAACCCGGTGTCTCTTTAGGAAAAGTGGATACAATCATTAATGAAGAACTGAATAAGATATTTACTTCAGGTGTCACTCCTGCAGAACTCGAATTAGCAAAGACAGGATACTTCTCTTCGTTTATCAAAGGCATGGAACGCATCGGTGGATTTGGTGGCAAGAGCGATATCCTCGCAGAAAGTGAAACCTATGGCGGCAGTCCTGACTATTACAAAAAAATACAATCATGGATAAAAAACGCTACAACATCTGATCTCCAAAAAGCAGCAAAAGACTGGCTGACAGATGGTGAGTATGTTTTGAATATAGTGCCCTATGGAGACTTTACAAGCAGTGAAAGTGCAATGGACAGAAAAGTGATGCCTCCTGTTGGGAATCCACCGCTTGCTACATTTCCTGCGATCAACTCATTCACACTGAGCAATGGATTGAAAGTATATCTCGCTGAACGACATGATGCGCCGCTTGTGAGTATGTCTGTGATGTTTGATGCAGGCTATGAGGCAGATCAGTTTTCACAACCCGGAACTGCAAAACTGGCGAGCAGTATGATGAATGAAGGAACAACTACTAAAACGGCGGTACAGATCAGCGATATAGCCAATGCGCTCGGCGCAGATCTGGCTGTAGGCTCATCAGCTATCAGTACACAGGTCACATTGCGGGCATTGAAATCAAATCTTGATCCTTCGCTTGAACTGATGACGGATGTGATGTTGCGTCCATCATTTCCTCAATCCAATTTTGAACGTGTACAAAAAGAACAAATCATCGCTATCGGACAGGAAAAAGCAGATCCTCAATCCCTAAGTTCACGTATCATTCCAAATCTTGTATATGGTAAAGGCAATCCGTTAAGTAATCCAATGTCAGGCAGTGGATACGAAAGCTCTGTTGCCAAAATCAAACGTGAAGACCTCGTTAGTTTTCATGACACCTGGATGGGCGTCAACAATGCAACAGTTGTCATAGCCGGCGATGTAACCGAAGCTGAATTGAAACCAATGCTTGAAAAATATTTGGCTTCCTGGAAATCACATATTGTTCCAAAGAAAATTGTGACCAAAGCTCCAACATCAACAGTGCCTACAGTATACCTGATCGATATGCCTGATGCAGATCAGACCGTGATCAGTGCTGTCGAACTCAGTCCTGCGCCGAGTGCGCCGGGCAATGATGCAATGCGATTGATGAATACAATGCTCGGTGGATCATTTCTATCGCGCATCAACCAGAATCTGAGAGAAGATAAACATTGGTCATATGGTGCAGGATCTTATTTCTTTGATACAAAAAATCAGGGGCTCTTCATTACTTATGCACCGGTACAAACTGACAAAACCAAAGAAAGTCTCATCGAGTTGATGAAGGAACTGAAGCAAGTCAATGGTGCTAAACCGATCAGTGAAGATGAATTCAAAAAAGAACAGAATGCTACGTTGCTGGAAATACCCGGACGATGGGAAACAAATAATGCGATACGAAGTACGATTCAAAGCGCAATCCTTTACGGCAAAGGTTTGGATTATCCCGGCAAGTATTCATCGATCATTCAGAATCTTACTTTGAATGATATCAAATCTGCTGCAACAAGTCTCGTCAAACCAGAACATCTCACCTGGGTGATCATAGGTGACCGG
>JBDUAU010000056.1:0-15227 GCA_040004485.1 Saprospiraceae bacterium | reverse complement strand
TTCCCTACTACCACTATCACTACCCTCAGATCTCCTGCGATCTTCCCATGGTCTTTCACTTCTTCGATCTCCCTGCTCCCTGCTCCCTGCTCCCTGCCTTTTTTCTCTTCGTTCTTCCCATGGCTTTTCACTTCTTCTATCACTTCTCTCACTTCTGCCTCTGTCACTTCTGTCGCTACGACTACTATCAGGTTTGCGATGATCTATGTTGATGTCTTGAGCATTTTTGTAATACGCCAGGAAACGATTGAACTCAACAGACACAAATCTTTTAATCAATTCTTCACGATCCAACCAGGCCAACTTATTAAATATAACTGGAAGAAATTCTGCAATCTGTTTTTCTTCCACCTCTACATTCTCCACTTTCTCTACGAGATGAAATAATTGCTTCTCACATATCTCTTTTCCGGTCGGGACTTTCTTTCGTTCAAATGGTTTGCCTACACGGCGCTCAAGATCTCGTATGCGATTGTTTTCTCTCGAATTGATGATCGTGATGGATATTCCTTTACGATGCGCACGTCCTGTCCTTCCGCTGCGATGTATATACGTATCCGGATCATCAGGCAAATTGTAATTGATGACGTGCGTAAGATCTGACACATCAAGTCCGCGTGCAGCCACATCCGTCGCTATCAAAAGTTGTAATGTTTTTGTCCTGAATCGACCCAGCGTATATTCACGTTGTTGCTGACTCAGATCTCCATGCAATGCATCAGAATTATATCCTTCCGCAGAAAGTTTCTCTGCGATTTCTTTTGTCTCTGCTCTCGTCCTGCAAAAAACAATAGCATAGATCTCAGGTTGCATATCGATGATACGCTTGAGGGCTACATAGCGATCCCTGGCCTGCACTTCATAATAGTGATGCGTGACATTCTCAGCACCTGTTTGTATTTGCTCGGCTGCGATCTCAATCGGATCTTTCATGTAGGTCTTGACAATCCTCATGATTTCATGTGGCATCGTCGCGGAGAAAAGCAAGGTTTGTTTCTCTTTAGGAGTCGTGGCGAGGATGGCATCCATATCATCCTTAAATCCCATCGATAGCATCTCATCGGCTTCATCAAGCACGACCCATTGTATTTCTTCGAGTTTTAGTTTTTTACGATTGATCAGGTCAAGTGTTCGTCCCGGAGTACCGACGACGATCTGTGCTTTTTGTTTCAAAGCATACACTTGCGTATCCATGCTGGTACCTCCGTAAACTGGAATAACCCTTACGTTGAGAAGGTTCTTTGCAAAATTTTGAATCTCTTTTGTGATCTGAATACACAGCTCTCTTGTCGGGCAAAGTATGATGGCCTGGACATGCTCAGATTTTAGATTCAACTTTTGAAGGATAGGCAGACCAAATGCACCTGTCTTACCGGTACCGGTTTGCGCACGGCCTATGATATCCTTAGGTGAAGTCAGGATGACGGGAATGGCCTTTTCCTGAATTGATGTAGGGGTCTCAAAACCCATCTCGCCGATAGCGTCGAGGATTTCCTTTTTGAGGCCCATTTCTTGAAACGTACTCATAAAATATGTAATATCAGTGTTGGGAATAGAGGCTATGAGAGGGGATCAAAAAGCCTGATTTCTAAGTAAAATGTTTATTTGGTGCAAAGGTACTCCTAATAATCGTGACTTCCGTTATAATCACTTGTGCATCAAACCCCTGCAACTTTAATAAAGATTGTTTTGGCCTCACATTCTCAATTATTATTGTTTCATTTAGGTTTCGCACAACATTAAATTCTCAATGAATTAGGTCAAGGGATATATTACTTCGTAGTGATGTTAGCTTCGGCTCAGCGACAATTTTAGATTTTTCACTTTTGCTTTCGTCTGGATTCAAGCAACGAAATCGAAACACTCTTTCTGTGGCCTTTGGTCCCTGAGCTTGTCGAAGGGAAGAAAAAGAGTCCTCGCTAATACCCTTCGGCGAGCTCAGGGACCGTCACAGTTTTGTCAAATATTGAGCGGTAGCCGAAACGAAACGAAGTCTTTTCTCTTTTCACTCTTCTCTTTTCACTCGGTTGCTGAGCTACCGCATGTGGTTGAGCCAAGCTGGTCGAAGCACAGCGACCGTGAGAGATTCTGATCTTTTGATTTCGGCTATCGCTCAATCAATGAGGAAGATTGGGAATATGATCTCAAATGTTGAGCGAGAGCCGAAACATTCATTCGATATCTTAATCGGTCGTTGAGCGGAAGTCGAAACGAAAGATACATATTCACTGATCTGCATCCTACGAACTTGTTCGGGATGAGTCGAAGTGTCACTTTTTAGCCGCCCACTTCACTCCCTGCAACACATGCTCCAAAAACATTGTGTCCTTATAGCTTTCTACTGTATGTCCAAGCGCAGTATAAAAAGCCCTTCCGCCATCATATTGATGACACCATGACATCGGATGATTGGCACCCATTGTTCCACCTTGATACGTGGACTCATCTATTGTCAGCAGAACCTGAACATTGGCTGGAGGTTGTTTGAAATTATACCACTCATCCGTTCGCGTCCATCGGGCCGGGAGTTGTTTACAAGCGATGTGTGATGTATCAGCCTTTTGCAAAGTGGCGCTTTGAATATCCGGATGATCGGCAAATTGTGCACCCACCATATTGACATACCATGGCCAGTCATATTCTGTGTCTGCAGCGGAATGTATGCCAACGAATCCTTTGCCTGATTTAATAAATTTTTGCAATGCCAGTTGTTGAATAGAATCAAGAATATTTCCTGTCGTTTGAAAAAATAGTATGGCGTCAAATGGTTGCAATTTTTCATTGGAGATCATGGAGGAATCTTCACTATGCATAGAATGGACTCCATGTGTTTTGAAATAGGATTCTAATGCGATGGTTCCCGGTTCAATGCATTCATGACGAAAGGCATTTGTTTTTGAAAAGATCAATACGTTTGGAATTATTACACCATCACTATTGGATATGGCTTTTTTGCAGGATGCGAATATGATCAGTGAAATGATGATCAGGAATGAGAAGCGGAACAGGTGTTTTTTCATTTCGACTTTTATCTGGTGTAAAGTTATCCTCTTTTATCCCTACAGGAGACCTTTTGCATTATTGTTGAAAGCGCATTTTGAATCGGAAGAATAACTCCAATTGCCCAGGAAAAGGATCGCCATTAGTGGTGTAGAGGTAAGTAGGGCAGCGTTTATCCCCTCATTTGTCTCTTCAAATTATTAGCTATCTTAACGAAAACCCTTTCACACTTGCCGCGTATACTGATCATCCTCTGCCTGGCCTGGCTATCCATCAGCTCCTGTTTCGGGCAGACATACTCTATCCAAGGCCCTTCATTCATTAATTTGTGCGAATCCACCGCCGCGACATATAGTATCAACTCTCAAAATCAAATTACGGGCACACAATGGTCCATTTCTCCAACTGGAGGAGCTTTCATCCAAACCAGTTCAGTCACAACTGCCCTGGTTGGATTCCTTGCTCCGGGAACTTATATATTAACTGCGACCTCATTCAATCCAAACCAACAATTATTTACAGATTCACTGATAATACAAGTAATAAACGGTGCACCTAATCCCATTGGAGTTGAGGGCTGCTACTTGATTGATTCATTGACACAATGCTATCAGGTTTGTGCAGGGAGTACTTCAACATTGTATTTTGACTTCCAATTTGAAGTTACTATTACCGGTGCTGAATCATACATATTCATCGGAGGAAATGGAAATATTATAGAAGTAACATGGGGTAGTGGTGGCAACGGATCAGTTTCCACACCCGGACAAATATGTTCAAACACACTTTGCTTTGAAATCTTACCTCAACCTGATGCAAACTTCCAGACAAACCCTGGTTTCACCAATGACACACTCACCGTTTGCAAATTCCAGGAGATCCTTTTTGAAAATCTCTCCTCCAATGGCCTCACTTACACCTGGAATTTTGGCGATGGATCAATTGCAAATACATTTGATGCTACACATACATACACATCAGAAGGATTTTACACCGTCATTCTTGACGCAGAGAGTATTTGCAATTGTGGGGCATCAAGAGAAATTGTAGTTGAAGTTTTACCTGCACCGGCACCCACATTAGATTGTGTCAATACAGTTTGTCCTGAAACGCGTCAACGATATACGGCAACAACAAACGGTTGTACACAATTCAATTGGTCAATATCTGCGAATGGAACTGTTGTCAATGGAGGTGAATCCGCAGATAATTTCATTGAGATAATCTGGCACGATGGTCCCGAAGGTCTGATTAATCTTTCAGTCAGTAGCTGTTCTACAACGTATTGTTCATACACAAATACTTTTCATATACCTATCATTACACCTGATGGCCCGATCACGGGTGATATAAGTGCATGTAGTGGTGAAGTTGTTACATACAAAGTTCCATATTACCCGGGCGCGCAATATTTTTGGACAGTTGGTGCAGGAGGATCCATTCTCGGTGGCGCACAAACCAATGCGATCACCGTGAAATGGAATGATGTCAATGTTGTGACCCCTGTTCTCATTGAATCATATTATACCAGTTGTTTCCTGGGATGCATGGGTGTAGCATTCCTCAACATTAACATAACTCCGGAAATCACCATCACCGGAGACGCACATGTGTGTCGTGATGAAGATGCCACAATTCAAGCACAAGCAGGATTTGTCATACCTGTTCCGGCTGATGTGCTATGGCATATTGAAAATAAAAATGGCGAAACTGTATCCCCTGTTTTTGGCCCATCATCTTCATTCACGCATACATTTTCTTATGCGCCCGGAGATTATTATTGGGTGGCGACTAATTCTTCATCTTCGTATTGTACGGAGTTAATCCGGCAATTAATTTCTGTGACTGCTATTCCGGATACGCCCCTTGGCATCGAAGGTGATCTTGAGATTTGTCCCGGACAACCTGTCGGCTTTACGATTGAAGAAGCCGGATCATTTGCAACAGAATGGACTATTACTGACGGAGCTTCTGTTACTTTTGATCATGGTCAGTCTATACAACATACATTTGGTATATCACTTCCCTATATTGTTCAGGCAGCACATACAGATCTTCAATATCCTGAATGTGCATCGGGTAGCATAAGTATTACATTGAGCCCTGCTACAAATCTTGTCATCTCCGGAGCACAGGATGTATGCTACAATTCGATTGAAGCTTATACGATTCCTTATATCAACGGATCAGATTATGTATGGGAAATTATTCCTTCAGATTTCGGTGAGATTCAAAGAAGTGATTTGAATCATGTTGAAATATTCTGGACACAATCCGGTGCAGCCACACTGCGATTACATACCTGCGGAACAGTGATTGATAAAAATATTGTCATTCATCCTCTGCCTGCTTTCAATGTGGTGGGCCCACTTGCTACCTGTGCCAATGAAATGGTTTCGTTGTCAACTGATCAACCGTCGCTTTCTCACATGTGGAGGGACGAAAATGATGCTGTGGTGAGTATAACAAATACTGCACAGTTTTTTCCAGGCACATATTCTGTTGAAGTCACAGATGCATTAGGTTGTTCTGATAAAAAACCATTTACTATCAATACTTATCCCGCTCCATCAGTTTACGTCACAAGTCCGGGTGATGAATCTTATTGTACAACAGTTCCTGCAGGTGTTGAATTAGTGGCGAATACAGATGGGGACGGATATGTTTTCGAATGGTTCAAAGATGATGTCAGTACAGGATTCACTGGTGCCACTTATACTGTGACACAATTTGGAACTTACTATGTGACCGTTGTCAACCAATACGGATGTACAGCTGCGTCTCCCAAAATCACCATTTTCGATTGTTGTCCTGTGAGTGCATGTGCAGGTGGTGGTGGTGCAGGCTTGCCTGGTTCGGGATGTAACTATCAATTGTACGATTTCCTTGTAATGGCCAGTGGCCCGGAATGTCCAATACGACAGTATATAGCGCAGGAACCTAATCTTATTCCGGGACAAACAACATGGGTTATTCGAAGCATAAGTGAAGGAGTGATCGGAGTTGAAAATGTAGATGTTCTTAATCATACCTATACATCACCTGGATATTATCATCTGACCATTTTGGGACATCTTGTGGGTTATCCTTACAATTTGACAGATTGTGGACACATCCAACCCTTCACTGATACTATTCGAGCCGTTGCCGATTTTCATCATACAGGTATTTGTGCAGGAGACATGGTTCAGTTTGAAGACCTGACCACTTTTCTTCCGGGTGAAACCATTGCTGACTGGCATTGGAACTTTGGTGATCCAGCCAGTGGGGCATTTGATGAGTCACATGATCAGGACCCACTTCATGCTTTTGCTGCTGATGGCGACTATACTGTAACACTCATTGTGACGATGGCGAGTGGATGTACTACATCTAAGTCTGCCGCAATTCATATTTCAGCAGGACCTGTTTTGTCTCCTGTGTATGATCCTGTATACTGTGAAGATGAAGCATACAGCTTAAGCTTGCCCGGACAAGTATATGATGTCAATTGGGACTTCGGTGATCCTGCAAGTGGAATATTAAATCAGGCCTTCGTTGCTGATGTATTTCACACCTACGATAATCAGGGAATCTATACAGCTACAGTCTCTGCTGCCGATGTATATGGTTGCAGATCACAAGCACCTCTTTCATTAGACATCCGTCAAAATACTTTGATTGGCAACATTCTTGTCGTTCCTTCTAATACGGTTTGCTATGGCGATACAGCTACTTTGATAGCACCTGCTGGTGGTATTAGTTGGAATTGGAATACCGGAGAAATGACAACTCAGATTGAAGTTGCATCTACTGACAATTATACGGTGTTGGTGTCGGATGCATTTCATTGCACCTATTCTCCACCTGCACAATTTATCACTGTACTTCCAAGACCAAATCTCTCCATTAGTGGGCACGAAATTCTTGGCCAGGGAGAATATGGTTCATGGAAAGATACGCTCCACATTTGTGAAGGAACAGAATTTCAATTGCAGGCTTTTTTTGAAGGAAGTATTTCATTGCAGTGGAGTCATGGCCCGACAGATCCTGTATTGGAGTTTACAGAAGAGGCCGCTAATATTCCATCACCGGGATTGTATGAATATTCTGTGATAGGTATAAATGGAGCTACAGGTTGTGCTTCCGATACTGCATTTTATATTGTAGAAATTTATTCACTTCCTGCATTTCCATTGATTGCTTTAGTGAGTGGTAGTGGATGTGGTTTTGATGATAATACATTGCAGGTCACGAATCCACAAGCCGGAGTCGAATATCATTGGTCAGATGGTCAGTCAGGAACTTCTGTGACGATCAAAGATGCAGGAACATATTATGTGACTGCTACAAATCAAAATGGTTGTGAGACAGAAAGTAATAGGATCATGATCAATGCATCCGCTCCTGTTGATCAGATCCCCGGCGGATGTCATATCTCATGCGATCCGCTCACAGTATGTCTTCCGCCGATAGCTAACGTGACATCGTGGACCATTTATCAAAATGGCGTGGTATATCTTTCGGGCACAGTTTGGCCTTCGGATTACATTATCACATCAGATGGAAGTTATACGATAGAAGTTACGACCACCAATGGTTGTACAGCGATATCAGATCCATTAGACATTTCACTTTATCCTGGCGTAGGAAGTATTACGATACTGACTTATCAGGATGTTGATGGTGATGGTCTGATCACTGCAGCAGATTTGTTGCTTTCGGGCATACCGGTTCAGATAGAATCTATGGATGGACTACAACATGGAGAAACGTATACTGAATCCGGTGGAAGTTTTGTGTTTGAAGATTATCCGGCATCAACGTATACTGCATCATTCAATCTTGCACTGCTTTCTTCACAATGGAAAGTGGTGATTGATAGTGTTTCTGCCCAGATAGTGACATGTGGTGATTCCATTATTGTTTCGTTGCTGTTGATGGAAAATTGTATTGCTACGGGTCCTGATCAAACGATTGAAAGTTGTCCGGGAGAAGTAGTGATGTATGGTGATAGTATTTGGAGTGACACTGGATTTTATGAAGTTCATTTATTGAGTGCATTAGGTTGTGATTCCATATTCAATGTCCATGTTATGCTTGATGATACGATTGAAATCAGTGCGACTGTCTGGGTGGACGTCGATCAGGATGGTGTAATCTCCCCTGCTGATACCACTATCCAGGGAATCACGATTGTGATTGATGAAGGAATAAATCATGCGCCATTTATTGTACTGACTGATGGTGGTGGAAATGTGTTTGGAGAATTTACACCTGGAAATTATTCAGTTTCAGTAGACAGCACCATCTTACCTCAGGGTTTATCATTGTTATATGGATTAGATTTTGTCTCTGACACTTTGTGTGGTATGGCACATTTTAATTTTCTCTTATCTCCTTCATGTGCTGATCTGCTTGTCATCCAGCAGCAAGAATTATGTGTCGGTGATTCAATACTGATCCAGGGCCAATGGATATACGATGCAGGAGTTTATTCATTCCTGCTGAGTCAACCCGGTTCAGGTTGTGATACGACTTTGGATGTTCATGTTACATTACTGTCCAGTGTCATTGTCTCAGGTATCACAGATTGGGATTGTATACATCTGGGTTCAATTGATCTCACAGTACAGGGCACACCACCATTTCAATATTTCTGGTCACCAAATGTTCAGGGTGATACAATGGTCACTGGGCTTCAGGATGGAACATACATTGTCACAGTTGTTGATGCTGATGGATGTTCAGTGTCGGATACCTTTACCATCATTGGGTCACCCTCTTTAAGTTTTTCCCTGCTGACTCAATATGATATTCATCCGGGTGACAGTGTTGAGGTCATGGTGACAGGTGATGTAAACGAAAATGGTTTGCATTTCCAGTGGTTTACGTCTTCATTTTTAAGTTGTGATACGTGTTCTGCGACCTGGGCGTTTCCGGATACATCCACAATTTATTCGGTTCTTATTTCAGATGCTGATAGTTGTGTTTATGATTTATCTACGTACATCAGTGTGACATTTGACAGTAGTACATTTGACAGAATATATGTACCCAATGTATTTTCGCCGAATGGTGATGGGATCAATGATCGCTGGACTATCTATAGTCGTCTTGACAATACCTATGTGCATTCGCTATACCTTTTTGATCGATGGGGTCAGATGTTATTTTACAAAGGAGAATTTTTATTGAATACGTTTGACGGATGGGATGGAGTTTCAAGAGGACAGAAACTCAGTGCAGGGGTATATGCGTATGTGGCGGAGTTGACACTGGGAGACGGGACGAAGCGGAGAGTGAAGGGGGATGTGACGCTATTGAGATGATCGAGTGATCAGGTGATCCAGTGATCAAAACAATTTCTCCGTGTTCTCTGTGTACTCCGTGCGATAACTTTCTATTTGTAATATCGTAAGGCGGTTTCACTGATAGTATCAAATGATACTATCAAAGGTAGGTGATTTGTTCTTCTTAGGTTTGAAAGTTATTAAGATATTGTGCGAATCCTGATCTACACCTCCTTCCCCACCTTCTTCCTCTTCGTCTCTCTCGAAAAACTAAACACATCTTCAACCGCTTTGTATCGTACGATTACTTCGCCGGCCACAAGTAATATCACACCTGTGATAAATAATCCATTACGGACCATCTCCACAATAGCAGTCCATGAGGACCAAAGAGGACGAACAAATAATAATTCGAATGCAATCACCAATGCACTTGCCAGAAGAAGAATAAGACTGATATTTCGATAGGGTCGTATCATATACTTCTTTTGCCTGATAAGACAATTGATCAGAAATAATTTTGAGCTCTCATGATCCGGATTGATCTTCAGTAGCTCTTTCAGAATGTGTACCGCCTGATCGACACGATCAAGATTGTGCAGTGAGGCAGCTTTTTTAAACAGTGTTTCGAAATAGACATCCTGTCCGCGATGCATCATGATATTTCGTTCGATGCTCATTTCAAGAATGTGATCTGCGAGCTTTGCCTGTCTTCCATATTCACCTGTCTCAAACAATGCTTCGGCATACAACACCATCATGTCAAAATATTCATCGGCATCGAGCTCTCTCAACATGAAAAAATTCTCTTCTATGTACACGATCTTATCCTTGTATGCCGCAGGCTCGATAGCCAGGAAGGCTTCGTAAGTTTCTGAGCGATTGGTGTACATCGGCGTTTTCATTTCAGCGGATATAAGTAAGGTCTGCTTAGGCTGGCATCCAGTTCCAGGGCAGCGATTTGTATCTGTAGTAAATATAGGCCATCCGGTACTACATTGTCAACATAAATCATTTCCGTAATGGTGGCATTTTTACGTGGTTGCTCAGGATATTGCCAGAATGCTTTATGTGCCAAAAGTAATCCTCCATCTTCTTCACGATCCACTGAAGGCAGATCCAGCAAAAGATGTTGTATGCCCTCAGTAGCCATTTTTCCCAGAAGATTGTGATCAAGGTAAGGCGGATTAGTTCCACTATAATGTCGATTCATTTTATCAGGATGATTGGGCACCGTACGGATGATGATGCTCTCTATATTCGGCTCCCATTCAAGCTCACGTATGATACGATCACCATTATCCTGCAGACTCGGAAGTACAGAAATCAATTGCGCTATCGTATATCCGGGTCCTAAAGACTGGTGAATAGAATACCGCTCTAAAGAAATATGGCCCACACACTCCGTATGCGTTCCATTCCCGTGAGGATTGATTCTGATATTGTAAAAATTTACACTTCCACCTTCGCGTGTATCGCCTATCCAGTCACCTGCGATTACAGGTGTGGCTTCAAACAGAGGTGCATAATAGGCATTGGGTTGGTCATGCGTATGGTCCAGAGGAATCGCAATACAATAGCCCTCACTGACATCAGCATGCAATGTTTTTCCATTCCATTCTAATGCGATCAGGACAGGCTTCATGCGTTGCGTGAATCTTTACCAAAGGTGAGCTTCTCATGAAGTGTCTTCAGAAAAGAATAATTGTAGAGTTGTATAAATCGTGCTTTGATATCAGCTTTGCGGATGACGAGTTTTGTAGTGCCGGTCACCGTTTCAAATCTTGAATCAAGCGTACACAAAAAACTTTCCGCACGACCTTCCACTTCAAATGAAAGCACACTTGTATCAGAGATGACTATCGGTCGTGCACTGAGATTATGTGGCGCAACAGGTGTAATAATCAGGTTACCTGAATTTGGAAAAATAATAGGGCCTCCACAACTCAACGAATAACCTGTGGATCCTGTAGGCGTAGCTACAATTAATCCATCTGCCCAATATGAATTCAACAATTCACCATTGATGTAAGTATGAATCGTGATCATCGATGACGTATCACGTTTGTGCAACGTAAAATCATTGAGTGCCATTCTTGATTCCATGAAAATGTCACTATCGGTATCGAGATAGATCATCGTCCGCTCATCGTAGTGATATCTTCCCTTCGCAAGTTCATGAATCGCAAACCCGCCAAGCCTTCCTTCTATGCTCGATAAAAAACCAAGCCGGCCAAGATTGATCCCCATGACCGGGATAGGCAATTGATTGACCAGGGCAATGGCATGCAATACTGTGCCATCACCGCCAAGTGCCAGGACAGCGTCGATATCCACTTTGTCAAATCCTTCAAACAGGCTCACATTGCCTTCCTTTTTGACGGCAGGATCTACCTGAGCCCAATAGTCCTCATCGGCATAGGCAGTGATACCCTCTTGCTGGATCGCTTTCACGACATCAAGCAGGCATTCCTTATGGTTCGGCTTATAAAACTGGCCGTAGATCAATACATTCATATCCGGTTCAACAGTCCATTCGGGTCAAAGGATCAAAAATGATACCACGATAAGCGATTATGCTTTTATTTGTTGGATAACTCCAACAAAGGCAGTACGCGGTTGGCCGCTGCTGGAGTTTTCTCCTGCAGCATGCCGTAAGCTCCAACACTGGCAATTCGGGGTTTACCGCTGTTGGAGTTCATTTGTTGGAGAAAACTCCAACAAAGGCAGATTGCCGCTGGCTTGAGTTTTGTCCTGCAGCTCTCGTATATTTAATCGTTTGTGAAAAAAGCTGACCCCAACTATACATTTTGTCTTATCACGCTCGTCCTCTTCCTGGCGATCTTCGGGTTTGGTATTTTCTCTGATGGAATGTTTTTTGATGGAATTTTTTACGCCGCAGTGTCAAATAACTACGCACATCACATCGGTACATTTTGGGCTATGCAATATTCCCCCACTCTGTTACCGCCATTTAATGATCAGCCTCCATTGGCATTATTTCTACAGGCCATGTTTTTCAAAATGCTCGGAGATTCCATTTACGTAGAAAGATTCTATTGTTTTCTATTTACGCTCCTGAATATCTACATTATTAAAAAAATATGGAGCCTTGTATCGGATAAGGCCGGCGATTTCTTCTGGCTTCCGATTCTGATCTGGATTTTAATTCCTCTGACAGGATGGACATTTCAAAATAACCTTATGGAAGTCACGATGAGTGCGTTTGATCTATTGGCTATTTATTATATTATCAAAGGCTGTAAGACAAACTCATTTTTCCAGTTCTTCCTCGGAGGCATTTTTATTTGTTGCGCCGGATTGAGCAAAGGATTTCAGGGGCTTTTCCCCATCATATCTCCTCTTCTATACTGGTGGGTCTATCGCGAAACAAGGTTTACAAAAGCTATTTTACAGTTCCTCTCCATGTTGTTGATTCCTGTTTTGTTTATTGCTTTTCTATATATCTATCCGGTATCACATCATAGTCTTCAACTTTATCTCGAAGATCGGATCGCAGGAACATTTAATCATGGACAGGACACAACTACGACCCGCTTTTTCCTATTGTACAAACTCTTGCTTCAACTTTCAATACCTGTGAGTCTGATCGCTATCATATGGCTTTTTGTTCGAAAAAACATAATCGAAAAAACTCCTGTTGATAAGACTGTGTATTTTTTCCTGCTTGTCGGTCTGAGTGCATCACTTCCTCTGATGGTTACACTTGAGCAAAGAGAATTTTATCTGACGACATCACTTCCTTACTTTGCCTTGTCAATAGGTTTGATTTCAATTCCAATAATTAAACCTGCATTGAAGATGTTATCAACCATGAATCTTCATCATAAACTGATCAACAATGTGCTCATGAGTTTGATATTGGTATTAATTATCACGATCGCATTCACTGCTTCAAAACCAAAACGTGAAGGTGATCTGATCGCAGATCTTTCCATCATTCACAAGGTAATTCCGGAATATATGTCTATTAGCATTCCCTCTGAATTGAATTCAAACTGGACTTATCATGCATACTTTATGCGGTATTGCAAATTGAGCCTGGATGATAAAAACAAGCAGAAGTATTTCCTAAACGAAATTGAAATGAATGCACCAACAGACTCCTGCTATCAGAACATGGATCTGCGATTGAAAAGATTTAATCTTTTTGAATGCAGGAGTAAGTGATAAAATAATTACATTTTAATCATCCGTGCAGACTCAACTTTCTGCTTAGAATGCAAAGTAAGAATGTACACTCCCGACGAAAGATCACTGATATCGATCTCCTTTTGATTGGCAGAATGTTGATCGATCATTAATGTTTTTAATACAATTCCCTTCGTATCGTAAATAAATAGTTGTGTTGGATGAAGTAATGACCATGACCATTCAACAGTAATTAAGTCTTTTGAGGGAGTAGGGTAGATTCTAATACTTTCTTCATCTTTAGTAGAAACGGATCTTGTGTCAATATGATTATTCACTACATTTCCTCCACCTACAGGAGGATCGTCTTTTTTAGGTTTGTCATTAGATTCATCATTATGGATTTCGATGTGATTGACCACACAATTCTGGTCTACTATGACAGTAAAATTCTTTGTTGCCATACAAAACTCATCTGAAACATCTAAAGTATAAATAGTAGAATAGAATGGCGGAGTTATCAATAATGAGGGTACGGTGGTGCCGATTGGCCACCATGAGTAATTATAATTCCCTGTACCATTCTGCACTTCCGCAAAAATGAATATTGAGTTCGTGTCGTTAGAACACACAATTATTGAATCGATTACATTTACATTGAGGTAATCAACAAATGAAATTACGATCGGAGCTAATATTCTAAACCTCACTTTCTTAATCACCGTGTTCTGAGTACTCGTATCTATTCCGGTGAAAATGTACGTTACTGTAACAGGTGTATTCAGTTGATTATGAAGAACACTGCTGATAACATAATCATTCTCTCCATCATGAATTGAATCTGTCACTACCCAGGATGGTGTGATATCCCATGTCCAGTGACTGACACTGGGTTCGGAGATTTCATATACAAACTGACTGTTATCACAAACGTCAGGTAATTCTTCAAAACCAAGATCAATTTGTGTCGGGCACTGAAGTTCAAATGTTCGCTTGATAGGCTGGTCCATACTGCATATAGAAGGACCTCCTGTCCAGGATCCTGTCTCACCGTCAGCGGTGGTGAAAAATCCAAGTGTCAGATCTCTGGTTGTAGGATCCGTCAGACAATCCGGATAATCTCTCACCAGAAGATCAAAACAAAAATGCCATGGTCCCATTCCTCCTCCACAAGTATTTCCATCTCCCCAATCAACAGTTGGTGGGGGACCTAACGTTGGACAAGTTCCATTGATGCCATAACAAAACCATCCAGGCGGTAAGGGATCGCCTGCATCAGCCCAGCAAGGCCCGCAACACCCGCCGATAGTACCGCCGAAGTTTGGACAATCAACATCATAAAGAATATTACACATTTCAACCGTACTATTGCCATCAAAATCGCCAATTTGAAAAAATGGATTGTCAAAATGATATCCTATCCCTAAAAACCAGTCCCACGTGGAGGCACTATACAAGCCATTACCAGCCACTCCAAACGGCTCGCCATTGATAGTGCCATTTAAAGGCTGCCCTTCCGAGTCAAAAGTTGATGGATTCCATCCATTTCCAAAAAATGGAATTAAACCCTGGAACCATTGACAACCATTTCCAGCCGCAGAATATGAATTCACATCCATACATACAGAAACAGTTTCTCCGGGAAGGAAAGGTCCGTCTAAAGATCCTCCTTCCGATCTTGCTGTAATTTGTATTTGAGAATTCGTAACACATGCTGAGGCCTGACTTATTGTGTTTACACAAATATCAAAATGTCCACCTACAGAATTAAAAGAGCTGACTGCGATATAATATATTTCATTG
>JBDUAU010000669.1:0-4492 GCA_040004485.1 Saprospiraceae bacterium | reverse complement strand
TGTTAGATCTTATTTTTTCTTCCATTTTCACTTTACGGGCGAAAAGATCCGGATTCTCAAGTCCGCTCAATGTTCCTTTAGTTGCCTTTAAAGTATTTGACAAACTGAAGATTGTATTCTTTGTATCATCATTAGGGGACATCGCCTGCTGTTCCTGCAGAACCTTCATCCTGTCTGTGAAAAATTCAACATCAACAGGATATCTGTAATCTCTGTCATACTCGAGTTGAGCAACAGTGCGGTACCTTTCGGTAGAACCAGGATTTCCAATTACAAAAACGGGTGTGCCCTCAACAATGCCATCTGTATTGAATTTGAAATAATTATCCGTAGTGTTCATCGGCTTCCCATTCTCATCATACACACGCCAGAATGTGCAATCAAGATTATATCTTGGATAAGTGAAGTTGTCCGGATCACCTCCAAAAAAAGCAACTTCCTGTTCAGGTATGAATACTAAGCGAACATCATCATATCTCTTGTAACCATACAAAGAATATTTTCCTCCGCTATAGTAGGTAACGACCTGTGTGCGTAAACCTTCCCATCCGCTCATCGTGTTGTATTCTTTTTTTACGGCGGCCATGGCTTCTTCTGTCTTGGCCATCTTTTCTGAATCATTAGTTACATTAGCCAGCCTGGCCTTCATTTTGTCAGTGACATCTGCAACAATGATCAGCTGTTCAACAAAAAGTTCGGGATTACGACGTTCTTCCGCATAGGTTGAAGCATAAAATCCATTTTTGTCAAAATTTTCTCCTTCCTTCTGAAGATCACTTACCACAGGCTCAGAACAATGGTGATTTGTCATGACAAGGCCATTGGGCGATACGAATGATGCGGAGCACCATGATGCGAATCGAAGGGCAGATTTCCTTCCGGCATCGAACCAAGAATTGTCAAGATTATATTGATATTCTTTTAGAAACCATTCTTTGGGTGGGTTTTCAAAAGTCCACATTTTACCAAAATCGAATGGGCTAGGTTCCTTTTGCCCAAAAGCCGCAGTAAGGATTAACGAAGTCAAAATGGTTAAGAACCATTGTTTTTTATTGTTATACATATAGCTTAATATAAGTGAGTATTTAAATTTCAAATCCTTGCTAAAGGTAGTAAGGGGAAAAAGCAGCAAATGCCGCAGAAAAGTGGGTCAAAATTAAGAATTATAATCATTACATCACCTGGCCCGACCAAAGACTTAAATTTATAGACAGATACGTATAACTTTTGGACTTCATATCCGTTTATAGCACATGAAATTTAATAAAGCTCTCTTTTTTCTGATGATGTCCGTTGGCATTACGTCCTCTTGTGAATCGCAGAAAACAACTGATCATAAGCCGGTGACAAAATCTCCGGATCAAATTATTCCAAACGATATGAAGACTGAAATTGCAACTTTTGGAGCCGGATGTTTCTGGTGTGTTGAAGCTGTTTTCCAGGAATTAAAAGGTGTCATGAAGGTCGAATCCGGATACATGGGTGGCACATTACCTAACCCCACATATCGAGATGTATGCACAGGTAATACAGGTCATGCCGAAGTAGCCCGCATCACGTTTGATCCCTCTGTCATTACATATGAAGAACTCCTGGAAATATTGTGGACTACACATGACCCCACCACGATGAACAGGCAGGGTGCGGATGCCGGAACACAGTACCGTTCGGTCATCTTCTATTACAATGATGAACAAAAACGTAAGGCAGAAGACTCAAAGGCAGAAGTCGCACCCACCATTTGGGATCAAACGATTGTGACCCAGATTGTCCCGGCTACTACCTTTTATCCTGCTGAAGAATACCATCAGGATTATTATGCTAACAATCAGGAGCAGGGATATTGCAAAATGGTAATAAATCCAAAAATTCAAAAAGTACGTACTAAGTTTAAGGATAAACTTAAAGACCAAAATTAAAATGAACGTACATCGTCTGATATTAGCCACAGGATTATTTTTAAGCCTGACTTTGAATGCCTGCCTGCAAACGAATACTAAGCAACCTGCCGCAATATCCACATCAACTATCGAAGCATTTTTTGTGGATACCAAAGGAGACACCATCCGCACGATAACAAAATCAGATGCGGAATGGAAAGCGCAGCTGGATCCGGCATCGTATAATGTCCTCCGCCAGGAAGGAACTGAGCGGCCGTTTACCGGAAAACTAAACAGCAATCATTCGTCCGGTGTCTTTGTATGTAAAGCGTGCCAACTTCCTCTTTTTTCATCTTCTGCAAAATTTGATTCCGGGACAGGTTGGCCCAGTTTTTTTCAACCCATTGATAAAACACATGTGCGGGAAATCACAGATCGTTCAGCCGGTATGACAAGGGTAGAAGTGGTATGCCATCGTTGTGGAGGACATCTCGGCCATGTGTTTGATGATGGACCTGAGCCAACAGGTTTGCGCTATTGCATGAATTCCGTTTCCCTTTCTTTTGAAGAACAATAAAACTCTTGCCATTTAGAGGAAGTTATCTTTGATGATGTTCTTCTCCATCAGACCTTGGTTAAAATTTACCGGTGTTGTTTTTATCCTTGCTTTTTACCTGAGCAGGTTGCTCATTATTTCAATCCTTGCCGGTAAAAACGAGCAAAGAAGTTTTCGGTTTCGTAAAAAATTCTGCCTGGCTTCACTACGGATTTTAGGTATAGATTATCAAAAACAAGGCAGTCCGTTTCCGGGTGTTTGCCTTTATGTTTCTAATCATAGATCTATGCTTGACCCGCTCATCGAATTGTCCTGGATGGATACGTATATTTTATCCAAAGCGGAAGTTGGAGATTATCCATTACTAGGTAGGGGAGCGAAAGAAACAGGAGTTGTGTTTGTCGACAGGGAAAATCACAAAAGCCGAAAAAATGCATTGAATGCCATTGAGTCTTTATTAAAATCGAATTGTTCCGTGATGATTTATCCGGAAGGCACAACACATAGCGAAAAACTCACCGGCGAATTCAGAAAAGGTGCGATTGAATTAGCATTTGATCTGGGCGTGCCTGTAGTCCCAGTCATGATTGAATATCCCGACAGTACTTATTATTGGTCACACGAGAAATTGATGGACTATTTTATCAGAATATTCAGACCGGCTGGAAAAATTATTGTAAAAGGTAAAATCGGTGAACCCATTAATTCTGAATACCGGAAGGATATCGTAAGCCTTACTCAAAATGCAATCAATGAAATGATCATTGAAGCTCGGAAATAGGTAAACATAGAAATTTATAATAAAGAGTACGGACAGGTCGCAACCTGTCCGTATTCTTTATTATAAATTCACCTTATTAATGCTTGATACTGTTAGCAACCTGTCAGTACCATTATTTTTATTGGATTTTAATCTCTTTAGAATTTAAATCCTACCGTCGCCGATAACCGGTGATGTGTATAATCTGTCACAACCAAAGGCTGTGGTGCCTGAACGGTTTCATAAGGAAGATAACCATCGTCCTGTTTTGTCAGTATATATCCAAGGTCAACATAGAAATGTTCCCCCCTGTATCCAAGACCTGCATGATAAGAAGGATCAAAACTTGTATCATTATTATAGGCAGATTGATCAAATGAAATACCACCTCTCAATCGGAGTTTATTAAATACATATTCTCCACCCATGTTGAGCTGAAGCGCGGATCCAAAATTAGTTTTGATATCCTCATTCACTTGGCGTTCGATTGTATTAAACTGATCGCCATTTCCTCTTACGCTATAATCATACTTCATTCCTGAATAGTCAGTCAATTTGGCACTGGCTGCTACAAATCCTGATTTACCGGCTATGATTCCGATCCCACCGGCAACACTCCACGGCGTTGTCAAAGCATATTCAAAACTTCCAAAAGGAGATTCCGCTTTGATAGGCCCATTGTGCATATCATCAGTATAATCATAAGAAAGTGTAGTATTGAAATTGTCAGTCAGGCTCAGCCTGGTAGGCGAGTGAATCGCCAGAGCCAGGTTAATAAACTTTGTAGGTTTTACAATGACACCAACTTTAGCATTCCATCCAAATCCGGTTGTATTGATTGAACTGGTATATTCCAGATTGTTGAAGAATGGAATTCCGTCATCTGCACCATCAGTCTCAGTGTATTCTCTTGTTTGGGTGAAATTTAGAATCGGCAATCCAACGGAAAAACCAATTAAGATTTTTTGATTGTAGTCTGCCCCATATGCAATAAAGAGCTCTGATTTACCTCCTTCATAAGTCACTGATTCTTGTTTTTGCAGTGCATATTGAGCATTCTGTTCGTAGTCAGTTTCATAGATATTGTCCTTTTCGAAATCATAAATGGCACCTGACGTATAGGCGAGTCCTTCTTCAAATCCATTCAGATCATCAGGTGCAACACCGGTTGCATGTTCCTTCCAGGAATCTGTGATAGAACCCAGGGTGCTTCCCTGGTAATTTATTTTCCGGTTATAATCAGCAGTCCGGTTTAAGCCTATTGCCCAATTTGTAGTATTCCATTTTGAATTTTGA
>JBDUAU010000116.1:0-4514 GCA_040004485.1 Saprospiraceae bacterium | reverse complement strand
CAACAAAAGAATATTGCACTCTCTTCTACGCTAAATATTCAGACCGGAAGACTTCATTGGATCAAAGCTGGCATTTCACCCACCTTACTGCATTATTCAGTATTGCAAACCAGGGGAGATTCAGAAGATACGATTACCACATTATTAGATCATAATGGCTCTTCAGCTTTGATCAATTCATTTGTACAATGGTTTTATAATTCTTCTGAGAAATTCTCTGCCAACATTGGTTTTCATTTTTCCTGGTTTGCACTGAATAAATCTACATCATTGGAGCCCAGGGCAGCAATAAGATATGCATTAACGCCAAATAATTTTATTAGCATTGGATATGGATTACATAGCCAAATCCAACCTTTAGGAGTTTATTTCTATCCGGAAATCGATCCGGAAAATCAAATCATTTATCCGAATCAAAATTTGACATTCACCAAGGCTCATCATTTTGTTCTTGCTGAAGAATATGATATAAATGATTTTAATAAAATCAAGTTGGAGATTTATTTTCAGTCCTTATTCAATGTGCCAATAAGTCCTGACACTTCAGACAAGACATCTATCTTAAATGTAGTAGATGGATATCTAAATCAAAAATTAGTAAGCAATGGCCTTGGTGAAAATTATGGTATAGAACTGAGCGAAGAAAGATTTTTACATAATAACCTCTATTACATATTTTCTGCGTCCCTGTATCAATCAAAATACAAAGCTGCTGACAATGTCTGGAGAAACACTCGATTTAATGGCAATTATACTTTTGCTTTTACAGCAGGTAAAGAGTTTCCGCTCTCGAAGAAAAATGATAAATCAACAGGATCCGTGAATTTTAGAACGCTATATCTGGGAGGTTTCAGAACCACTCCAATAGATGTAGCTCGCTCTGAAATCTATCATTTTACGGTGGAAGATAAATATCGAGCCTTTGAAAACCAGTTACCACCATATGTCCGTGTCGATTTAAAATTGAGCTACAAGCGTAATTTTAAACATGCTACACTCACGACTTCGCTGGATATTCAAAATGTCCTGAATAAAGAAAATGCAAGCGGAGAATTCTACGATACTTTTGAAAAGAGGATCAGATACACCACACTAAATGGACTCATCCCTGTCTTAAACATCAAAGTGGAATTCTAACTGGACGCCCTTATCTTTTCTTCCTTTTGCACTTTTTACTAATTACAGATTGTGTATTGCCAATTGCATCTTGCGCTGAGACGCTGAGAAATTGATTCCCCGTCTTACCTGCCAGAATCATTCCCACCAAATCAAGACCCCCCATTCTTTTTACCACGAGTCCAGCATCCGGTATCCAATAATCCGGTATCCAAAAAAATTTCAAAACTCGTAATCCAAAAGCATCCGTTACTCGTAAATAGTCCAGTTCAATTGAATGAATACGACGACTTAACCTTCTTAACCCAACAAAAAATTCATTGTATGAAACTCTTTAGGCCAGTGGCATTGTTTGCCACAATCTTTTTATTGTCCTTTTCCGGAGTATATGCCGGAAAAGTTGAAGACAATATTCGTGCTGCATATGATGCACTCAATCGCCGCGATTATGCAGCTTTTACAAAGTATGTTACACCGGATTTTACAGAATATGCTGCCGGTCCTGAACCCACCAAAACAGTCCAGGCTGCAATCGAAGCATATAAAATGTATTTCACTGCATTCCCTGATTTAAAATTTACGATCAAAGAAGGCACAAATGACAGGTATTATGTAAATGTTATGCTCTCCGGTACGAATTCAGGTGCTTTTGGAATGTTGCCGCCCACCGGAATGAAAACTGATCTTATGGATGTAGACATACTCACGATGAATAAAAGTGGATTGGCTACATCACACTGGAGCGCTAATTCAAATGGAATGCTTACATCTATTGGTTATGGTTCTATGACTAATCCGAACACTGCTGTGATCATGAGCGCATACGAAAAATTCGGCAAAAAAGACATGCCCGGTATCCTGTCAGGTCTGACGGATGACATTACGTTTGACATTCAGGATGACATATTATATACCGAACCTCGGATGTTCAAAGGCAAGACAGGAGTTACACAATTCTTCACTGATCTGGATAACAAAGTCGCATATTCAAAATTTCAACCCGTGAAATTTATTGCAGATGGAAACAATGTCATCGTATTGATCGATGCTGAATTTACAAGCAAGGCAACAGGGCGAAAATATATGTCACACTACGTCCATGAATGGATAGTATCAAATGGAAAGATTTCTTCATTCAAGGGAGTAGCTGACCTACAACAACCTGAAATGATGGCCTCACATTAAACTGACCTATAATAAACGTAAAATTCAACATCGAATTTGTTGAATCCTGTAACCCCGGCAGCACACCCCTGTACTGCCGGGGCTTCTTTTTAATATAAAATGCAGGAACACCCAACGTTTACCTCTTGTCAATGAGTCTATATAAGAAAATCCTGAAGCAACATCATGAAAAATCTAATTTCCATCGTATTCAACGCCATTATATTATTTATCATTTTTACGACATGCATGCTTTCATGCAAAAAGGATACGTTCAACCCTGATCTGAAACAAATTAATTTTCAATCACCTGCCGCTCATCAGGAAAACAAGTACATCAGGTATTTTGGATTTTGTGATTATTTCAATCCTACCCATGATACATTGCTCCTGCAGGTTGTGAATCTCCGCAACAATGTTTTGCAATTAAAGGAGACTTTTACTACCCACTCACCTATGTATACTTATCATCCAGATCCCGTCAGCTATGAAGTGATTTGGAACAAAAATTATATTATTACATCTACGGATGTTCGCACCAAAAGCAACCTATTCTTCTTGTTTTTAGCAGATACAATTTGGCTTAACAAACCTGCATCACTGGTATTGACAGAGGATCAATGCAGACTATATCAGGACACCATTCCTTTTGAAGGAAGTGCTATTGGCAGAATTCCTTCTTTTGAAGCCGGAGCTGAGAAATTTCTTCAAAAGCAAGTCATCACCCAAATTCCTACAGGAGATACCTCGCTTCTTTGGGACCAATACCTGGTGTATGATAACCTGAACATATATGCCTGCTATCAGAATATCAAACAAGGCATTTACGTACAGAGTCCTACGGTTTCAGCTTATACTTTAATCAGTAAATGACGAGACATGTCCTATTTGGATATTACAATTCACAACTCACTATTCACATCTCACAACTGCCTATCTTTGTTTCTTGACCACTATCTCCATTTTCTGGTTTCGCCGGGATCTTCGCCTTCATGACAATCATGGATTGTATCGTGCATTGATGCATGGCGACCCCGTGCTTTGTGTTTTTATTTTTGATAAGAATATTCTGGATGCACTCAGAGATAAAAATGATCGAAGGGTTTCTTTTATCCATGATACACTTCACATGATCAACACACAACTCGCATCTTTTGGATCAACCCTGCTTACGTATCATGATGCACCTGAAAAAGCATTTTCAAAACTGGCTGAAAAATTTCAGATCAAAAATGTTTTTGCAAATCATGACTACGAACCCTATGCGATAACCAGGGATACAGAAATTGAAAAACTTCTGGCTAAGAAAGAGATAGCCTTTCATTCCTTTAAAGATCAGGTCATTTTTGAAAAATCGGAAATCACAAAAAGTGATCAGACACCCTACACGATTTTTACTCCCTATTCTAAAATATGGAAAGAAAAATATAAAGCACAAGAGCAAAAAAATTATCCGTGTGAAACATTCTTGAAGAAACTTTTTCAACTAAAGAATCAGCCTGTACATTCACTCGCATCTTTAGGATTCAATCATATAAAATCTGATATTCCTTCAAATGAACCGGATAAGGAAATAATAAAGCACTACGACGAAACAAGAAATCTTCCTTATATCAATGGAACCAGTCGCTTAAGCGTTCATCTTCGCTTTGGTACAGTCAGTATTCGTGATATGGCGAAACTGGCGATAGGTCTAAATGAACAATGGCTCAATGAACTCATCTGGCGCGAATTTTTCATGATGATTTTATTCCATTACCCACATGTAGTCACCGATAGTTTTAAAAAGAAATACGATGCCATCGAATGGAGAAATAATGAAAAGGAATTTATGGCCTGGTGTCGTGGTGAAACCGGTTATCCCATGGTAGATGCCGGTATGCGGGAATTAAATGAAACCGGATTTATGTACAATCGGGTCCGAATGGTGGTGGCCAGTTTTCTCACCAAACACCTGTTGATTGATTGGCGATGGGGCGAAGCCTATTTCGCAGAAAAACTTCTGGATTATGAACTCTCATCAAACAATGGCAACTGGCAGTGGGCTGCCGGATGTGGTTGCGATGCAGCCCCCTATTTCCGAATATTCAATCCTTACGAACAGGCTAAAAAATTTGATCCTGATGCGAAGTACATCAAAAAATGGATTAAAAACTATAGAGAAGAATACATTGTTCCTATCGTCGAACACGCTTTTGCTCGCACCAGAGCACTTGAAGTGTATAAAAAAGCAG
>JBDUAU010000383.1:0-4525 GCA_040004485.1 Saprospiraceae bacterium | reverse complement strand
ATGGTGGGATACCATCTATAGTCCAACAAATCCGGAAGATATTTCCATTGACTTGTTATTGGATCAAACGTTTTTACCTTCTTTGTTCCCGGTCCATAAATTTCTTTATCGGTGCCACCTGCAAACAGAATTTTTCCATCGGAAAGTAAAGCAGGGCCAACACATCCCTGGACTTTGTCATGGCCAGTAGCGGGCATTGTGTCATTCAATGCAGGAATAAAAATGAAAGGATCCTTAGTGCTGTGACAATAATAAAGATTCCCGTCAGGTAATAATACACCCAGGTCTGTACCTCCAAGCGCCTCGGGTGATTGAATGATAATATTCCAATCGCCCGGATTTGTTTCCGGAAGTAATGTGGCATCCCATCGTATAGTGTCCAGTATTCCGGTAGTCGTATTTTGAAAGTATTCTTTTCCCTTTGCGGCTACACCGAAAACAAGATAAGGCCCTCCGCCTGGTAGATTATCAATAACATATCGACCATATGCATCACTTCTGGCTTCACGAAACAGCGTTGTGTCGTTGTTAAAAAGAGTGATGCGTGCATTCATTACCGGAGTTCCCTGATCATCCTTAATAGTTCCTGTCAATACCTGGGCTTTTATTCCGGTCACCGAAAGAAGGAATACCAATGGCAGAATTATATTTTTCATTGCTTAGAATTTTAGAAGCGACAAAGGCATGATTCCGGACATCACCACCATCAGCAAATCTTCAATGACGGTAATGGCCGACATTGACAGATTAGAAACGTCTCCAGGTCAAGCGCTTTGAATCTGGCGCTTTTGCAAAAGTACCTGAATCACCCCCATAGAACTCCTCCCCATGATAGTGAAAGTGGCTGCACGCTCATATACCAATTGAAAGTTAGTTAAAAAAAGTATCCCAAACGACAGCTTTTACCTGATATCTTTTCTGAAGGACAGATAGATTTCGAAAAATTTAAAGTTGTCTTCAGCAACAACATCAATTTTGCGAATGATGGGTGGTTGCGACAAATCAGGTTGATAAAGATTAACCCCACTTTCCATTCAAATTACCTTTCCTTATCTTTGTAATGGTTCAGACAAAAGTTCTTGCATGCCGATTCTGTATGCCGATTGACGGAAATGAAAAAGGGTCAGTAAAGGACTGCACTTCATTTCGCCTGTACTATAAACTACAATAGTTAATTATCGCTGATATCCAAGATCCTCCAATGTTTGTTTTAAAATAATTTGAAGTGTTCTCTTTCCTGATGATGTTTTGAAATAGGATTCTCTTCGCAAAGCATCAGAGGCAAGAATATGAGCTTCAAAATATATCAGCCGAAGAGGACGCCTTGGAGCAGTACTAGTGTTTAAACCGGAATTATGCTGTTCTAATCTTTGGTAAACATCCGTAGAATATCCTATGTAAAGTTTATGATCTTTTTCACTAAACAGAACATATACATAGTGGAAGATCATAACACAACTGGTTTTCTGGCAAAGCCATGAAGGCGAAGTGAAAAAGGACCTCGTCCTTTTCGAACGAAGTCCTTCATGGCGCCCCCTCAAGGACTTGAACCTTGGACCTACGGATTAACAGTCCGGCGCTCTAACCAACTGAGCTAAGGAGGCAATTTGGGACGGCAAATATAGAAGTTTTTTGTCTTAAGGGAAAGAATGCACTCAATCGATCTGAAATCCTTAATTTTCAGCACTTTAAATTCCCAATAATGCCCTTAGACGAGGCCCTCTCCGATCGCATCAGACTAATACTCGACGCCCGAAAGATCAGATTCACTGAAAAGAAGATGTTCGGTGGCCTTTGCTTTATGGTCGATGATAAGATGCTGATGGGTGCCCGTGAAGGGAGGATCATGACCCGCATAGATCCGGAAGATGAAGCAAAAGCACTGAAGAAAAAAGGAGCACGACCCATGGACTTCACCGGCAGACCTATGAAGGGGTACCTATTCGTTGATGAAAAGGGATACGACCTGGATGAAGACCTGGAATATTGGGTAGGTCTGTGTCTAACGTATAATCCGAAGGCAAAGTCGAGCAAAAAAAAGGCATAGAGCAGAGAGCAAAGAGCAGAGGGCAGAGAGCAAAGAGCAGAGGGCAGAGAGTAGATAGTAGATAGTAGGGGGATGTTGTTGAGGAGCATTTCGCAAAATAATAAACACATCTTCGTGCTTCGGTCATTGACCATAGATCTCGGCAGAATTAACTAAGTCCTCAGGATACGACCCTATTGCTCTATGCTCTATGCTCTCTGCCCCCCTCAGCATCACTGCGTTATGGCGGGATCTTCGCTGAGCTTCGATATGCACCCTGCCTTTTAATTATCTTTGCCGTCCTTTAAAATCAATACCCGGTATTTATGTCAACAGACCTTTTCAAAGACCTCGTCTCCCACTGCAAAGAATATGGTTTCATCTTCCCATCAAGCGAAGTCTATGATGGATTGAGTGGTGTCTATGATTACGGACCGTATGGTGTCGAACTCAAAAACAATATCAAAACCTACTGGTGGAGATCAATGGTGCAAAACCATGAGAATATCGTCGGTCTTGATGCCGCGATCATGATGCATCCCAAAACCTGGAAAGCATCCGGCCACGTCGATGCATTCAATGATCCCCTGGTCGACAATAAGACATCTCAAAAAAGATATCGTGCTGACGTCCTCATCGAAGAAGGCCTTGAAAAAATCATGGCCAAAGCAGAGAAAGAATTAGAAAAAGCCCGGAAACGTTTCGGCGATGAATTTGATGAGCATAAATATAAAACCGAAAATCAGCGCGTAGCCGATTATATCAAACAACATGATCAACTACATGCTCGCTTTGTCGCAGCTATGGGCAAGGGTGATATGCCTGAACTCAAATTGATCATCGAAGAATTAGAAATAGCAGATCCCGTCAGTGGTTCAAGAGACTGGACGGAGGTACGCCAATTCAACCTGATGTTTTATACACAGCTTGGAAACATATCAGGTGAAGAAGGAAAATTATATCTGCGTCCTGAAACCGCACAGGGAATTTTTATCAATTTTCTCAACGTGCAAAAAACAACACGTCAGAAACTTCCTTTTGGTATTGCGCAAACCGGTAAAGCATTTCGGAATGAAATTATAGCGCGACAGTTCATCTTCAGGATGCGTGAATTTGAACAGATGGAAATGCAATATTTTATTCAGCCGGGAACAGAAATGGAGTGGTATCGTTACTGGAAAGAAACGAGAATGAAATGGCATCTTTCTTTGGGAACAGATCCATCTAAGTTACGTTTTCATGATCACGACAATCTCGCGCATTATGCAAATGCAGCCGTGGATGTGCAATTTGAATTTCCATTTGGATTTAAAGAACTTGAAGGTATTCACTCACGTACAGATTTTGACCTCAGCAGTCATCAGGAATTGAGTGGTAAGAAAATGCAGTACTTCGATCCGGAGACGAATGAAAGTTATGTTCCGTATGTCGTGGAGACTTCTATTGGATTAGACCGAATGTTTCTCGCGATGATGAGCAATGCTTATACCGAAGAAACGGTCCCGGATGCGGATGGAAAAGATTCTACACGAATTGTTTTGAAATTTCATCCTGCATTAGCACCTGTTAAATGTGCCATTCTTCCATTGCTTAAGAATAATGATGATCTCACATCCATGGGCCGGAAGATATTTGATGAATTGAAATTTAGTTTTCTCTGTCAATATGATGAAAAGGATGCGATCGGACGTCGATACAGAAGACAGGATGCGATCGGCACTCCATTTTGTGTGACGGTAGATCATCAGAGTCTTGAAGATCAGACGGTGACGATACGGGAAAGGGATACATTAAAACAGGAAAGGGTCAATATTTCACAAATACGGGATATTGTATCTGAAAGAATTGATATGCGGAATTTATTTCGCTCCTAAATCCCCTTTGTTTTGGCGTGCTTTACTCATCCATGTTCTTTAGTTCAGTAACCGGGGGACATAGCCAATCAAATTAATATTTTAGGATTTTTTCCACATATCTTTTTTGTGTAACTGGCAAATAATATTGAAAAATATAAATGCCAGATGGAAGGAAGTTTAGATCTATTGAATAACCTGTCGCGGTATTCCCATGAGAACTGAAAACTTCAATTCCGTTCAGGTTATAAATAGTAAGGTCAAAATTATATTCCTGCGGAGCAAAAAATCTGATCATATCTGTGATGGTCGATGGAGAATGCCGGATAGGAAGTTCTGTTAAATCAACTGATGACGGTAACAATTCCACTTTTTTACAAACCTCATTGTCACCGAAATGATCATCAGCATGATCATCTGGACGGATCGCATAAAGGCATGCTCCAAGCCAACCATGGAAAGGATATTCAATTACAATTAAGATGTCATGTAGATCATAGGTTTTTGTTTCTCCCGGGCTGAGATCCATATTTTTTATCTCTCTCTCCCAACTTCCATCTGAACAATATGAAAACGAATACGTATGACCCACCTGAATCTGTTGGATAGTAAAATCGCCTTTATTTTTTATTGTAACTGATGCGTT
>JBDUAU010000320.1:0-4530 GCA_040004485.1 Saprospiraceae bacterium | reverse complement strand
TCGCTGTAGCAGTTTTTCATTTGTTGCGCCATGTCACCGGGAGCGACGATCACGCCGGCGTCATCCATACTCACCGCCCCGGATATCTTCAGGTCGTCCCCTATCCTGACAGCATGGGAGTAGCCATATTCTTTTTCCAGTTTTGGGCGGAGATTGAAATATTCAGTTGTATCCTTAGTACGCGTCACCTCGTTTTTTATCTCTACCGGTTTGGTGAGACAACTTTGGGCTGATATCATGCAGACAACCAGTGCGATCAGCAGGGCAAGTGGATTGAGAAAATGGAAACATTTAATGATGCGCATTTCGTTTTGTTTTTTCGGTTACGCTGACAGTTTTCAGCCACAGCAAGGTAAGAAGGCAGGAAGGTAATCCGCGAATAATCGCAAATTGTTTTTGAAAGGTCTCATGCTTTTAGCGTTTTACCTTTCCTCGATTTCCGTATTGCTACTACAGGTGATATTCCTTTCTCAGGTTGATGATTAATACAGAAGCGGTCTGGAGCAGCGAATCGGCGGCGTCTTCCAAATTCGTCATCTTCCTGGATCGGATCATTTCGACATACTGGTTAAAAACAATTTTGTCGTTGGTCAGTAGCGGTGGATGGGTCATGATAAACGAATCGACCATTTGTTTATCGGTTAAAAAACGTGATTTGCTGAATATCAGATTGGCTTGTTGATTGTACCGGGCCTCAAAGATGAGTCCTCTCAGTTTTCGCACTTCCGTAAACAGCATCATGTCCGACTGTTGCCTTTCCACGATATTCCTGCACAGTTGGTCGTACCGGGCCACCTGCCGCCCGATGGTTTTATTTTGAAAATAGCGGATGGAGCCGGAATATTTCATTTGCTGCAGCGTGGCGTCATTGGGCAGAAAAGAACGCTGAGCCCCTCCGAACAATCCATACCAATACAATTTACCGGTGGGTATCGCTTTCAAATCGTCGTCGGCCAGCAATTGAAATAAGGTATCAATATTATGAGCGTCATAGGAAACCTGTTTGATGTAGGTATTCAATTGAGTCGTGTCCACCATCAGATCATCGATCATGGACGCGGCAAATACCTTCGCACGTTGATGCTCAATGACGTGTTCTAATTTGTATTCGGCCAGGAAGCCACAAAACACGGCGAGAAATAACATCAAAAATTCCCAGAAGTAGGCTTTCCAGTTTTTCCTGGTATGACGTGGTGAATGGTGGTGTACGTCCATATTTTCTGTGTCTTTGCTTTGGTCAAAAGGATTGGTATTCCCAAGGCAGGGTTGACTTACGTTGGCTGAAGTGCTTATTCAAACGCTAATTTTCGCTACTTAACGCAAATTACTATTTAAAATAACATAGTTGTAAGATAGAGGAACAACGATTTTTTATAGCGACCAGATGAAGTGCAAGCATCATCATAAAGTAGCCACCCGGATGGGTACGGTGAAAGAAAAGCTGAAGATTTTTTATTTCTTCAATTTCGCCTGTCTTCCAGTTGTTCGCACATACATACATGTCGAATACCATGCCGACACATAAAAAATGCCACAGGGTAAGATTGGTCCAAAGTAAAGTTCGTTTGTTCATAGTATAGTTGGTTTAATGGAACAAATCTAAATTATGAAATTGTGATTTCAGCTCACCACCCAAGGGGGAATAAGTAATGCTATTTCTAAGTGGCTACTAAGTGTCCTTATGTTTCTAAGTGGTAAATTTTTTGAAGCAGGAATTGGGAATATTATCTCTAAGTGACTACTAAGTTTACTTAAGTTTCTCAGTGGTAAATTTTTTTTACTTCAACATTGCCTTCATCCGGATATTCCCCTACTTTTAATGCGGATCAAAACAAATGACCATGCCTTGTTTCGCTGTCGTGATTGCCCTGCTGTTTCCCCGTGTCGTCATAGCTGTGCTATGGTTTATGACACATTGGTTTAATGGCGTCTTCGATTCCATACTCTGGCTCGTGCTGGGATTCATCTTTATGCCGTTCACCACCTTATGGTATAGTGTGGTCATCAATCATTACGGCGGAAATTGGAGCAACATGAATATCGCTGTCATGGTATTGGCCGTGGTCATCGATCTGGGATCTACAGGTGGAGGATTCAAAAGCAGGCGAAGGTGATCTACGGTTGCTGAGCTGTGGTTACCGTAGCACACGGTGGCGTTTGGCTGTTTGAATCACACAATGCACATCTCGCTTTTTGATGTTTACACCAGGCATGGGGCAAGCCCTTCCAATACAAGTATTCACTATGGTTGAGCTGTGGTTGGTGAGCTGTGGTTGGTGAGCTGCGGTTGGTGAGCTGCGGTTGGTGAGCTGCGGCACGAGGTTGAGAAGCAGCAGGCGCCGCACTGAGCTTGTCGAATGTGTCAGTAAATGGTATACTTGATTATAATTTTTCTTCTTTTATGAATCTTGCAGAATGATATACTCTTAATATGTCTGCCTGATGTTCTCCTTTTACCCTATAAATTATTCTGTAATTTCCCTCAATGACTTCTCTAATTAACGGGTCATTGAATTCAGGAACCATCCTGCCAATATGAACATTCGATGATACTATTTGTGCTCTTTTATAAATCTTATTGCTTGTGATTAAAGCATATCTTACTGAATCTTCAGCGATGAATTCAAAAATTTCCCTGAGGTCTTTAATTGATATTTCAGTCCAAACTATTGTGACCATCTGTCAATCATGATTTTAACATCCTCATTCGATATGACTTTCCCATTCTCAGACTGCTGAAAACCTTCTTCTACCTTCTCAATAAAAATTAATTGGTCTATCAATTCATCAATAGTGAAAGAGTCAGGTAGGTTTACCATTGTCATTTTAAGTTTTTCCTTGGTAAGCATAGTATTAATTTTTGCAAAGATAGGTCAATATATGGTCTGTCGATTAATGATATTTGTGAATGTCTTGCCTTAGTAAGGCTTCAAAATTGAATCATCCAGTTTCGCAAAGATTTAAAAGTTGATGGCACGGATTTACATCATTGTTTTATCTCGCATGATACCCCTCCAATTAAAAGTCCTCTTCCTGTGCCGACATCCAGTACCATTTCGTTGCCTTTCCAATCCATCATATTTAACATACGGTCACGGCGCCTACGTTTCCCGTAGATTGAATATAGCAGCATCCATACAGCCATCAGGCCACAGGGTACGTCCATCCATATAAAACCCGAAACCCGAATATATACCTGACCGATTTTAATTATTGGGAAAATTACAGGCAATACAAGACCTATAATGCTGAAAATGACAAGATTTCTAATTACGCCCGGGGCATCAATTCCGTATTCCGCTTTCTTCATTTGCTTTTATTACTTAATAAATCAGAAAGAGTGGCGATATAAACATGACTAAGAACCTAAGGCATCAGATAATCATGTCCGGCCACAATCTGCCAATGTTGATGGCGCTTTATCCAGGTATCTGTAAACCGGTATTTATGTTCAAAGTGGCCTTCAGCATTTGTTCCTTTGACTGTCATCCAGCCGGTCACAACAGCTGTAGCACCATATACATGAACGATCATTTCCTGATTGAAGGCTGATTCAACCTTATCATGACCGGACATCAGGCCGCTTAAGGTTTCACTGCGTGAATAGGTAGCCTCATTTTCTGTATAGATAAACTTAGGCGCGAGAAGTCTTTCAAACGTAGCCTTGTCCGTATGCATCAGAGCTATTGTGAAATCTGTTTCCAGCTTCACAATCCTTGCAGAATCTTTTCCGGAACAAGAAAAGCTTTCATTTGCACCTCTTGAAGCCCAAAGAAGTGAACAGTTCATTAATAAAGCAGTGGAGAAAAATATGAATTTCATTTTTACATTATTTTTTTGGTCATCCCTTTGTTATGCATCTTCATTGTAGCCCTGGATTTTAATTCTTCAGGTAAAGCCAGAAAAGAAATTCTAACCCATCTTTGAAACCCTTGTTTTTTAAAAACAGGAGCAGCAAACAGCATGGTTAATTCCATAAAGATATTCCCTATTGCATCGACATTCCAAAAAAGAGAATGAGGAGTTTGACGGAGGAGAAGCAAATGCAAAAACGTCTGCATAGAAACCTGTTTTGTATATTGAATTATTCATGCCTACTGTATTGTCTTTTATTAATGGGTTTTCTTATTTGCGTCAACAACTATTTTGTGGCGGAAACATTATATTCAATTTCCTTCAATTTAAATTTTCCATAAACAAATTTTCCATCAGGGTAATGCCAGATAGCCTCTCCATACGTCATGATGTTTAGGCCGTTTATGTTTTTATAATTACCTACTGGTGTAGAAAACGGATATTTGTTTATATCCCTGTCGTTGGAAATAAAATCAATCAATTGCCCTTGTTCATTAAAATATAAAATTGCTGATATTGTAATACCATGATTTGTAAAAGTGGCTTTTGCGGAGAAGCTGTCAATGGCTTGCCATGTAATTCGGTTGTCAATCAATGATGCAGGAGCCATCATACACATGTCATTAAAGAGTGTTACGGTTTCTGCCTGGTCCATATCTTTTCCTGCTCTTTTTA
>JBDUAU010000270.1:0-4542 GCA_040004485.1 Saprospiraceae bacterium | reverse complement strand
CATGACCGAAGTGGCTACAGAAATACCGCGCTGCCGTTCGATCTCCATGAAGTCAGATGTAGCCGCTTTCTTGATCTTATTGGATTTGACAGCTCCAGCGACCTGGATGGCGCCCCCAAACAACAGCAATTTCTCTGTAAGGGTTGTTTTGCCGGCATCAGGGTGAGATACAATGCCAAATGTCTTACGTTTTTGAATTTCTTCAACTAAACTCATAGGTGTTTTGAATAGGGGCGCAAAGATACACCACAGATTAACCAGATTACACAGATAGGTTAAGGTTAAGGCAAAGGCTAAATGGTTCGACTTGCTATCTCTCAACCTTGTGCTACAGCTCACCAACCAGGCGGAAGAGGCGGAAGAGGCAGAAGAGGCGGAAGAGGCAGAAGAGGCGGAAGAGGCAGAAGAGGCAGAAGAGGCGGAAAAGGCAGAAGAGGCGGAAAAGGAAGAAGAGGAGGAAGAGATGGAAAGGGACAAGCAAAAAGAACCCGCTTCATCTTTTTGAAGCGGGCATCTGATCTGAGAAAGTATTTCGAATCTGGTACTAGACGAAATCTTTTTTGTTATACGGAGCTTTCATTTTATCATTCCGGCAGGTTTTGTAATTCCATGTCCAGCCTGAGGTTAGGATTTGATCAGAATCGTCATCATGATGATCGGTATTCTCATTTTTTGATTTTTGTCCAAATTTATCTCCGAACTTTTTTCCGAACTTTTTTCCAAATTTATCTTCAAACTTATCCTGGATTTTGCCGCCCATTTCTTCAAGTTCATCCTTGATGGCTTTTGCGATGTTATTCACATTGGTAGGTTCCCCCATCATTTCAAGTCGGTCTGAAACGGTTTTTGCCGGTGGAACTATACCCCACAGGACCAGGTATACGATGAGACTACTTCCGAATGCAAGAGTAAGAACCACAAATGCTAATCTTACCCATACAGCATCCTGAATACCAAAGTAAGCGGCTAAACCGGAGCAAACACCTCCAATGATTTTGTCATCTTTATCCCTGTAAAGCCTTTTTCCGGTCTTTAATGTAAATGGTGTCTCCGATGCGCGTTTGGATTGTGTCGTACTTTCCGAAAAATTGATATCCTTCAATTCTTCAGGTGTGCCGAGTACCGCTATGGCTTCGACCACATCGACTTTGTTGACGATGATTCTTGTTCCTTTTTTACGGTTGATGAGTTCGCCCATGCGGGTCTCGATGTCCTGCATGATTTCAGTAGCGCCCTCATCTGATCCAAAGTGACTACTCAATGACATAAGGTAATGGTGAGCTGTATCGTAGGCATCCTCGTCGATGATGAGCGCATAACCGCCTAGATTGATGTTTATCGTTTTATTCATGGATTTGTATGTTTTGCGAAGTGATAGAAACGGCCTGATTGATTTCTTCCCAGGAATCTCTTAATTCCTTCAAGAAGGTATGACCTTCCTGGGTTATTTTGAAATATTTACGGGGTGGGCCTGCGTTTGATTCCTGCCAGTAATATTCAAGCAGACCGTCGTTCTTGAGCCTGGTGAGTAAGGGGTACAGAGTTCCTTCAACCACCACAAGCCGTGCATTCCGAAGCCTGTCAATGATATCAGAGGTGTACATTTCTTCAGCTGACAACAGGGACAGAATGCACATTTCCAGGACACCTTTCCTCATCTGGGCTTTCATGTTATCAATTTTCATGGCGCAAATATATGTTCTTTATTTAGTACTATGTATAACAAAGTACACCAATTAAGCAAGGTACCTGATATAAAGTGTTAAATTGTCGACGAAGGGGGAAAAAGGCTAAGGCTGAGGCGAAGGCGAAGGAAAGGAGAAGGCAAAGGAAAGTAGAAGTAATGTAATCCAAGATCTGAGGCTAGGAAAAGAGGTAGATTTTCAATCGCAGCTTCAAGCTGCTTGAGGATGATTTCGAAATAGAAATTTATTTAGTGATATGTATTCGAAGTTGATAAACTTCGAAGAGCGAGGAAGGATCACATTGAATTGCCACGGGTTTTAACCCGTGGATTAATAAAAAAAGCCGTGACGGATCACGGCTCAAACCAAAAATTAATGTGGATTGGTGAATCATTAATTCACATCCTTTTTGCTTTTTAGCTTTTCGATCATGTTGGTCAGGTTCTTTTTATTCACATCATCCGGAGCCTGAACGAGGGCAGCCTGTGCGTATGTCAATGCTTCATCATATTTTCCCATAGCCGACAAGCCGCGCATCATACCGACATTTGTAGGCCAGACACCTTTGTTATTGTCGTAATTCATTTTGAAGATTTTCATCGCCATGTCTTTCTCGCCCTGCGTCAATAGAGTTCTCCCAAGCTGATGCGCCAGACCTGCAGAAGCATCAGATAATTTCATAGCAGATTCGAAAGCCGTCATGGCTTCATCCTTTTTGCCCATCTTTAAAAGGACATTGGCCTTCGTGGTGATATTTGTAAAATTCTGAACGCCATTCGTTGGTGAATCAGTTGCGAATGTTGCCCACTCAAGTGCTTTGTCCAATTTGTAATTTTTGGATAATAGGAAATTAGCTGCTGCAGCATAATTGTCAGCATCAAAGCCCTGATAGTTTTCAAGTTCATGACTGATCTGCGTAATGTAGAGGTCATTCATCCCCGTGACTGCAATGTGCATGGGGATGCTTTTTTGTTCCCATTGTAATTCCAATGTGGCTTCAGTTGGCTCACGATCGGTGAATGTATAAGTCAACCATTCTGTGTGAGCGTGCTCCATCGGTTGAACCTGGACACGGAGCGCATCATCTTTTTCATCGTAAAAGAAACTACCCCAGGCGGTACTGTTTTTTGAAAAAATCCAGGTCCAGGGACCAGTTGCTTCTATTTCAAGGAAGAGCCCATACTTGCCGGCCTTCAAAGGTTTGCCTTCAACCATGACATCGTGAGAAAATGCGATTGTGGTACTTTCATTTGCACCAGCTCGCCATGGAGCGGGTTTTCGAAGACCAAAACCAAGATCAGTAAATCCGTATGGCACTAGCTGGCCCCATATTTTCCCATTTCTGTCCTCGCCACTCGGTCCGGTAACATTGGGACTGCTATAGTCCACAGTCACCGTGACCAAAGTTCCAATATGTTGGGTTATTGAACATTTTTGATTGTCCCCACTCGGAGGAAGGCTGAGACCCTGGCCAATCATGTGGCCAAATGATAAAATAGTGACAAGTGCAGTAAGTAATTGCTTTCTCATATCGTTAAGATTTAAATGAAGATTAATATTAATTCGGAGTAAGCCCGGATTTATAAATCTAACGTAAGGCTATACCTTGTATTCCTGAATTTAGATGAAATGACAATCTGAATGGATGAAAACTTAAAAGCCGGAAATGACGTTTCAGGGATATTAAATTTGATCACCTTTTCATTATAAGTGCTGGTGTCATTAGGATATTGTTATGTGAGGCCGATCACCCAATTCCTTCTGAACACAGCTAACTTTGACTCCTCATGCGTAATTCAAATATCCGTTTAGTTATTGTTTTAGGCGCTATTGCCATTTTGAGTATAATAGCCATGCAGTCTTACTGGCTTATTCAGCAAAGAAGTCATGAATCACAGTCTTTTCATCAGACGACCACCATTGCGCTATATCAGGTGGCTGAAAAAATGGCCAAACTCAATCATGTCACTCTGCCGCAGGGTGAGATTATCAAAAGAATCACGCCAAATTATTATATCGTCAATTTCAATAATGTCATTGATGCTAATATTCTTGAACATTTCCTTTTTGAACAATTCAGTTCTTCAGCCTATACTGAATTTGAATATGCTATTTATGATTGTGCAAATGATGAAATGGTATATGGCAATCACTGCAATCTTATAGATCCGGAAAAACCGATGAATAGTGAAGGCAAGCTTCCGAAGTATAGTGAACTGTCAGCAAATTATTTTGGAGTCAAATTTCCTTCCAGGGATGAAGCCCTTACCACTAATTCCAGTCTGACATGGACTCTCGCATTGATAGCGGCACTCACACTAGCTTTCTTTGTCTATGCGATCTGGGTGATCCTGAATCAAAGGCGATATTCAGAAATGCAACGCGATTTCATCAATAACATGACCCATGAATTTAAGACTCCATTGACATCTATTCAATTGTCAAGTGATTTTCTATCAAAACAACATGTGATTCAGGATGATGTCCGACTGAGTAGATATACGGAGTTGATCAGATCTCAATACCAGCGACTCAATACACAGGTTGAAAAGCTGCTCAACATAGCAAGACTTGAGTCAGGTGAATTTAAACTCAAACCTGAGCGGATCAATATGCATACATTGATTGATGAAGTGCTTGATTCTAAAGCTGCAGAAGCCGGTATTGAAGGTCGTGTTTTCAATCGGATTTACCAGGCAAAGCACATCGAAGTCGAAGGTGACAGGACACATCTGGGCAACGTGATCAATAACCTGATCGATAACGCGGTCAAATATTCTCCGGCGGACAAACCAATTGATATTATCACAGAAGATGAGGGTCATCACTTATCTGTTTCAATCGTGGATCGGGGGAT
>JBDUAU010000364.1:0-4565 GCA_040004485.1 Saprospiraceae bacterium | reverse complement strand
TTTTCTCCTAATTCATAATTTTCAATTCTTCTTCAATATTCTAAATTCATAATTCGTTATTCCTGATTCCCTTTTTCCCTATCTTCCACCGTTATGAGAATATTGATTCTTAGTCGGAGCCCTATTCTGTATTCCACGCACAGCCTTGTCATGGCTGCACGTCGTCGGGGACATTCCGTCAGAGTAGTAGATCACATGGCTTGTGATCTTACCATACTTGATGGAAAATTGGGTGTTCGTTACCAGGGTGAATTTCTGGGTTGTCCTGACGCGGTGATTCCAAGGATAGGTTCTTCAGTCACGAGTTATGGAGCTGCCGTTGTAAGGCATTTTGAAATGATGAAGGTATACACAGTGGTGACGACTGATGCACTGTTGCGTGCCCGTGATAAAAGGACATCCCTACAGTACCTTGCTGCACACCAACTGCCGGTTCCTGACAGCGTTTTTACCGCCATGCCGGATAATGTGGAATCCATGCTTCGTATGCTGGGAGATAATTATCCTGTAGTGATTAAGATGCTCAACAGTACGCAAGGTCAGGGTGTGATTCTTGGAGAGTCTCTAAGCGCTGCCCAATCTATAGCTGAAGCATTTATACGATTGCGAGAAGAGATCCTGCTTCAGAAATTTATAGCAGAATCAAAAGGAAAAGATGTGAGGGTTTTTATTGTGGGAGGGAAGGTGATTGCGACAATGGAAAGAAGTGCCCGCGATGGTGAGTTCAGATCAAACCTGCATAGGGGAGCCTCCTCAAAGAAGGTTCGTATCACGCCGGAAGAAGAAGAAATATCATTGAGGGCGGCGAGGCTCATGGGACTGGATGTAGCTGGTGTAGATATCCTCAGATCCGACAAGGGACCGTTGATTTTGGAGATTAATGCCTCTCCTGGGCTGGAAGGGATTGAAGGCACTACAAACGTGGATATTTCAGGACATATTATAAAATTCGTGGAGACCCATGCCCGACCTGTCACTGTATAAAGAGTTCCGCCGGATTCATTTGGGCAGCAACGAAATTTTGCCCGGTACCAGCACTAAGGCTAGTTACAGCGTTGGAAATCTACCATCAGGCACACGGGTTGCCATTCAAATGGAGATCTTCAGGAGTAATGAACCAGGTCCTCATATATTGATCATTGGAGGTGTACATGGTGACGAAGTCAATGGAGTTGAGATTGTACGCAGGACACTGGAATCGAATCTTTATAAAGACATGCTTTCCGGTACGGCCATTGTGGTTCCATTGCTCAATGTGTATGGTTTTATCAATTATAGCAGGGATGTACCTGATGGTAAGGATGTCAATCGCAGTTTTCCGGGTACGCTTGCGGGTAGCCTTGCATCACGGGTAGCGAGGATCATCACAAAGAATGTCTTGCCTCAGATTGATGTTATCGTTGATTGTCACGCGGGCGGACAGGGTCGCTATAATTATCCCCAGGTACGGATTACGAAAGGAGATGAAGAGAGCTATGACATGGCTTTGGCATTCAATCCACCGTTTATTATTCATAATCCTGCGTTGAATGGTTCTCTGCGAAAAACAGCGAGGGTGGCTCAGAAAATGTGCCTAACATATGAAGGGGGAGAGGCACTCAGGCTTGATGGATATTCAATAGCACGGGGGGTTTCCGGTATTCAGCGTACCATGCATCATTTGGGCATGGTCGGAATATCGCCTCCTGAAATAGGGACCCCTGTGGAAATTGAACACGCAAGCTGGGTCAGATCTTCTCATGCAGGTTTGTTTATCTGGTCAAAGAGTTCAGGTTCACTGATCAGAAAAGGAGAGCCATTAGGTACGATCAGCGATCCTTACGGTGCACGTAAGGTCGTCGTGCTGGCGCCAAGAGAAGGCTACATAATAGGCCACACCAATGCACCTGTGGTAAGCCAGGGAGATGCCCTCTTCCATATTGGATATTAATTACAAAACTTGTGGCATCACTCATCTCATTTATCTTTGCTGCCACAATATGAAAATCCACTCACTTCTTATTCCTGTTACGATCCTCATTGTACTTGTAGGGAGTGGTTGCAAATGGTTTAATAGCAATATTCAGAATGAAGATGCTGGCAAGATAAATCAGCCGGATACCACCAACAATAAGGCATTTGAATCGGATGCGCAGGTCTATGAGAGCCCGGATCGTGTGATCTGGCAAAAACCTGATCTGGTCATTGAGCAGTTAGGTCAGGTTGATGGGAAAGTAATAGCTGATCTGGGTGCTGGCACAGGATATTTTAGCAGACGTATTGCCTATAAAGGAGCTACGGTCATCGCCATCGATATTGATCCGAAGGCCATTCAATGGATGGAGGAACAAAAAGCAAAATTTCCGGCAGAAATAAGAGACCGCTTGATTATACGGCAGGCTGACCAAAATGATCCTCATCTAAAACGAAATGAAGTCGACATGGTCTTGTTAGTGAATACCTATTCCTATATCACAGACAGGGTGCCTTATTTTACAAGATTGAAAGAGGATATCAGGAAAGGAGGAAATATGGTCATCATTGATTTTAAAAAAATAGAAACCCCTTTTGGTCCTCCCCTTGAAGATCGAATCGATGTAGCTGATGTTGAAAAGGAATTGAGAGATGCCGGGTATGATATACTCAAAGTAGACGAAGAATCACTGGAGTATCAATACATCATAAAAGCACAAAGACAATAAAGTGAATAGTGAATAGTGAATAGTGAATAGTGAATAGTGAATAGTGAATAGTGTAGGGATGTAAAGTAACTTTTTAATATTGAGCGAAGCCGAAATATATTTCTGAATACTTCCAACGGTCACTGAGCGGAGCCGAAGTGAACGACACAGCAAATCGAAAATCGAAAATGGGTTTATCTTACTATCAATTCATCTCTTCCCGGTCCTGTTGATATGTATGAAATCGGCAGGGACAATTCTTTCTCCAGATAAGAAATATATGTTTTTACTTCCATTGGTAAATCTTCATATGTATCAGCCACTATATCCTTCATCCACCCCGCATGTTGATTGAGGACTACATCTTTAATGCCTTCAAGCATATCGAAAGGCAGTTGTTTTGATTTAAGGCCGAATTCAATTTCATATTCATTAGCAACAGAAATAGATTCGAATGCATTCATGACATCAAGCTTTGTAAGTGCGATGTCAGTCGTACCTGTGATCATGGCTGCATATCTCAGCTGAGGCAGATCAATCCAGCCACATCTTCTCGGACGTCCTGTTGTACTTCCAAATTCATTTCCGGCTTTGCGCAATCTTTCGCCGTCTTCTCCGGTGAGTTCTGATGGAAAAGGGCCGGAACCAACACGGGTACAATATGCTTTTGAGACGCCTATAACTTTTCTGATCGCAGTAGGTGGTATTCCCAGTCCACTTGATACTCCTGATGAAATCGTATTGGAAGAAGTGACAAAAGGATAAGTTCCGAAATCAATATCCAGCATGACGCCTTGTGCTCCTTCAGCAAGAATATGATGACCTTGTTGCAGATGATCATAAAGAAAATATTCAGCATCGATGAGATCCAATGTTCTCATTCGTTCTATTGCTTCAAACCATTTTTCTTCATCAGCATTGAGATCATGCTCAATCTCCGGATACTGCTTCAACATACGGAGGTGCTTATCGCGAAGGGAAATATACTTCTGATAAAAAGTTGAACTTAAAGCATCACCTACGCGAAGACCATTTCTGCCCGTTTTGTCCATGTAGCATGGTCCGATGCCACGAAGAGTTGAACCTATTTTATTTTCACCTTTTGAGGCCTCTGAAGCCATATCCAGCAGCCGATGAGTCGGAAGAATAAGATGAGCTTTTTTGGCGATATACAACCTGTTGAGGACATCACAGCCCTGAGCGATCAGCGCATCAATTTCTCGGATCAGGGTTACAGGATCGATCACGACGCCATTGCCGATGACATTGATCATATGATTATGAAAAATACCTGAAGGAATGGTATGTAGTACCGTCTTCTTGCCATCTATCCACAAAGTATGGCCGGCATTTGGGCCTCCCTGGAACCTACAGACCAACTGGTACTGGTCGGCCAGATAATCAACAATTTTTCCCTTGCCCTCATCGCCCCACTGAAGGCCCAAAAGTACATCTACAGCCATGATTATGATTCTCTAAATGAAAAAGGGCTCACAGCCCAAGGGTTAAAGATAACAGTCCATGCTGAATTCATTGTTTTCGAAATAGAAATCTGAGTCAGGTAGTTTGAACAAGCAGGGCTGGCAGGGCTGGTTGAATTTGAAAGTTCTTAAACGAACCCTTTCAGTCCTGCAAACCCTGGTTTTTGCTTTCCGCTAAAATTTATTACTGCTCTTTTACAATTTGTTTAATCATTCTATTTTCATTGTTATCGATTTCTATAATATACATTGCATTAGGTAGTGAGCTTATATCAATAGTAAGCTCATGAGAATGATTTTCCACACTCGAAAAGACAACTTCTCCTGCCAGATTAAACAAAGTAACTTTAACGACGTATAATTCTTTTCCATTAAACTTAATTATTAATTGATCTTTTGCCGGACTGGGATAGATGCTTATTTG
>JBDUAU010000541.1:0-15491 GCA_040004485.1 Saprospiraceae bacterium | reverse complement strand
AATATACCTCACAGTGGTCATGTCTGAGGTAGTTGGAGACATATACTTTCCGGAGATTGACATGAGCGAATGGCGGGTAGACTCATCAGAGTTTTTTGAAGCAGATTCTAAAAATGAGTTCCCCATGCGCTTTGATATACTTCTCCGCAAATGAAAAATGCAGGAACAGTTATTACACTTCATCTGGCACAGGAAACTATTCAACCAGGAAGAGTTAAGGACCACAGAATCTAATGCCGTAGAAATCCTTCATACGGGAATACCGAACAGGGATCAGGGACCCGACTTTCTTCAGTCACGTATCCGTATAGATGATCAGGTCTGGGCAGGCCATGTAGAAATCCATATACGCAGCTCAGAATGGTATCTGCACAAACATGATCAGGATACACACTACAACAATGTCATACTGCATGTCGTGTGGATCGAAGATCAGCCGGTTTTTACTCCTGCCGGGACACGCATTCCTTGCATAGAGTTAGCAGAAAGAGTGGATCGTGTACTGCTCGAGCGTTACCATCATCTGATGAATAATGAAGAGTGGGTTCCATGTGCTTCAACCGTGTCATCTGTGGCGAGCATCACGCGCACTTCATGGCTTGAACGACTGATGTCGGAACGATTAGAAAGTAAAACAGATAGTATCATTAAAATTCTTGAACAATGTGGAAAGGACTGGGAGCAGGCTTTTTTTGTTGTGCTGTCAAGACAACTCGGTGCACCAGCTAATAGTGATGCGATGGAAAGCCTGGCTTTAAAGCTTCCTTTAAAAGTATTGAGAAAACATGGAGACCGTACAGATCAGATAGAAGCTTTGTTGTTTGGTGTAGCAGGAATGCTGACCAAAGAGATGAGTACAGGATATCCTGCATCATTGAAGAAAGAGTTTGATTTTTTAAAAATCAAATATGGGTTACAGCCGATGCCTTCATTGCGATGGAAATTTATGCGCATGCGGCCTGTACATTTTCCGACGATCAGGTTGGCTCAATTATCCAGGATCGTGGCAGATACACCACAATTTATCTCATTGCTCACAGAAAAAAATTCACCACAAGATTGGATCAAACGCTTTATGGTCGTACCTGATCAGCCGTATTGGAATAAACATTATCACTTCAAAAATGATGCACCACCCGTGACGAAGAGACTTGGAAAAGAAACGGCACATTCACTGGTGATAAATCTTATAGCACCGTTCATGTTTGTGTATGGTAAAATGCAGGGGCTGCAGAATCTGAAAGAGCGGGCGGTCCATATGCTTTCTCAAATGCCTCCGGAGAAAAATGCGGTGATCAAAGGTTGGGAATCGTGTGAATGGAAAGCAGAAGATGCTGGACAAACACAGGCTATGCTGCACCTCAAAAAAAACTATTGCGATATGCGACGATGTTTGCATTGTGCGATTGGGTTGAAGGTGATGAGCTTCGACCGTCTGTCACGCGATGCGTGACTACGACATGCTCAGCTCACTTTTGATACCCTTTTTTTAAGACTATCATTTCGACCGTCTGTCACGCGATGCGTGACTATGACATGCTCAGCCACCGCGCCACATACGAGACGGCATTCGAGCATCGTTATTGAACTGCATATTTATTTTATTAAACGGGTAAGCTCTTAATTTGTACATCTAAATATCTGATTATCAGGACTTAAAACATCAACGCTATTATTTATATAAATTTTCGTTCCTTTGGGGTTTAATAGTAATTTTGCAACAATAAATATCAACTAGAAAACAATGATTGGATTTTTCTTGCAAGCAACAACCACGGCAGTTGATTCGACAGCAGTGGCACCGGGTACAAGTTTGAGGATGATCGATATCCTGTTTAAAGGAGGTCCGGTGATGATACCGCTGATCATCCTGTCCCTTATTTCGATCGCATTCATCATCAGCAAATACATCTTCATACGGGAGCGATCTAAAATAGACAGCAATCTAGTCAACACAGTTCTTGATAAAATATCGCTGGGCCAGTTTGATTCAGCCAGTCTCCTATGTGATCAGTCAAACAGTTCACTAGGTAATGTCATCAAAGCAGGTGTATCTCAAATCGGAAAACCCATTGAGTATATTGAGAAAGCGCTTGAAGTGCAATCCAATATAGAGATGGGTGAAATGGAAAGTAAGATGGGTTATATCAGCATGGTTTCCGGTATAGCGCCACGTCTTGGATTCATCGGTACGATACTCGGGGTCATTCTGATATTCTATAATATTTCTCAGACGGCTGATATATCCATCGGTACGATCTCAGGAGGTTTGTATCAGAAAATGATTTCATCTGCTACTGGTTTGGTTGTGGGTGTGGTTGCATTTATGGGATACAATTTCCTGTTGACGAAAATTGATAATTTCTCACTGCATCTTCAGAAGGAAGTATTGGAATTTATCAAAGGCCTTCAAAAACCAGTGCGCTAAATGGAACTCAGAAAAAGAAGAGCTTTTCACGATGAGGATGCGATGTCAGCGATGAATGACATCATGTTCTTCCTGTTACTATTCTTTTTGATCATCGCCACGATGTCAAATGCGAATATCATCAAGATCCTGCTTCCGAAGTCAGACACAACGAGCCAACTGGCGAAGCAACCGCTGACGCTAACGGTTACAGAGGATTTGAAATATTATGTCAATTCTAATGAAGTGCCATCGGGTATGCTTGAAGGTGCATTGGCTGATGCCATAAAAAGGAATGAAGATCCTACAGTAGTACTTCGTATTGCCAAGTCACTAACGGTGCAGGATCTTGTCGATGTCATGTCGATCGCAGCGAAGCTGAATCTAAAAATGGTGCTGAGCACGGAAAGATGAGTAACGAATAACGAGTGACGAATAACTAATTTGTTATTAGCCCATCGGGAAATCCAGCCCGGAAGTAAAAATCTGTTTCTATTCAAAATCTGTGAACGCAGGCTCCTGCTTGCATTGAAAACTTCACTTTGTCGTTTCGATAAAGTTAAACGACTCGGGGACTTTTAATTTCTACTTGCTTTTATTAAACAAATCCAGAGCTACATTAATTTTCACAACACAGTTAATGCATAATACCAAAAACTATTTTGAACATCCAGGCAAAGCCATTGCTGCAGGTGCCGGCTTCGAACATGTCATGTCAGTCGCACTTAATTCACGAGGAGGATATAAGGAGGGAATGATTCGATGTATTACAAGCCGTGAGGGTGACCTGCAAGTGGCCGGTTATATTGACAGAAGTGAATTACATAAAGTACAAATGCTCTCTTCTGGTCATTTTGAAATAGGAGATCGATTGGTGATCAAAAATGAATCTGAAATTATAGATCAAATATGCGGAAAGGAGCGGGAATTTATTGGACTAGAAGATCCGGATATCTGGATAGATGAAAAGTCCGGTATGATGCATGCGTATTTTACAATTCCATTGCGAAGCATCAATCATCAGCCGGACCTGATACATCTTGGTCATGCCGTAGGGAAAGATATGGATTCGCTTGAGATGACCATGCCGATACTCATGTCCGGTAAAGAAGGAATCAGTGGGAAAGAAGTTTCCATAGCACCCATCAATAAAAATAAATTCCGGTACAATCTTGTTGAGTCCGCTACTGAGGGAAAGGAATTTTGGTATTCAACTATTCGCGTTGCCATAGCAGAAGACATGGGAATGCCCTGGAAATTCGGAGACACATTGTTTAATCCTGAAGAATATAATATCCCATGGATTGCGGGTCATGCTTCGCCGGGACCTCTTTTGCCAGACACATTTATGGATATAGGCGAAGGAATACGTTTAGGTATAATCAACGGTCGTGAAGCAAATCAAAGAGAAGGAGATAAAATTAAATATGGCATGTTTTCCGTTGGCCTTTTTATTTATAATTTTGAAAATGGAAAAATAGAGTGGGTTTCACCGGAACCATTCATACAGGATAGTCAGGCGAAAACAATAACATTCGCCAGCCAGTTTGTCGAAACAAAAAGAGGATCTGGTGTTCTTTATGCACACGTAGATGATTCCTTTGTGCGAGCTTATACAATAGACGCAGATAAAATAAAATCGTTAGTACCCAAATGAATTGATATTAATTTTTAAAAGAGGAGAATGGTAATTTGCAAAACACCTTTATTCATACCAAACTTCTACTACATATCCATCCGGATCTTTAAAGAAGAGTTTTGGATAGCCTGGTGCAAATTCACCGCGGTCTGTGATCGTACCACCTGCGTCAATTACTTTTTGTTCTATTTCGGAGATGTCATTTGGGTATCTCAATCTGAAACCAAAGTGATCGATACCACCAGCCACGCCAATCAAGTCTGTTTCTTTCTTTAGAAAAACAATGACATCGTGAGCCCCGGGCGTGGTCAGTTGAAGAAAATCTTCTGTATGATACATCACCTCCATATTAAAAACCTTCTGATAAAAACGAAGCGTGCGATTGAGATCTGCAACAGCAATGGCGAGGTGTGTGAGGCCATATGTTTTCGTGTCTGACATATGTTATCGCAACTGGTACAATACTTTCAACACAGGATTTAAGATAGAGGCCCCTAACATTCTTGACCGGTCATCCGACCAGCCATATTTTCGATCCGGAAGATCCGCATTGTCTTTGAAGGGCATTTCAATAGTCAGCGCCAGGCATCCAAAATGGTGTGCGATATAATTACTACATAAGGTTAGATTGGCATCGCCGAATTTATCAAGAGGATATTTCTGTGTGTTTTGAAAATCGGGGCATGTATCCATCCAATGTGAGATGAATTTCTTTTCCATGACCGACAAATATTCATCATACGTCGGAATACCTTCCGAGGCTGCGATAAAATTATAAGGCAACTCTTCATCGCCATGTATATCAAGCATTAAATTGATGCCGGTCTCCATTATTTTTTTTCGCACATGGTAAACTTCCGGACTCATTTTTTTAGTGGGTTTCTGCCACTCTCTGTTTAAATTGGCACCAGAAGCACTTGAGCGAAGATTGCCGGCGATGGAGCCATCGATATTCATATTGGGGACGACATAGAAAAGGGCATCTTCCAAAAGTATTTTTGACACAGAATCATTGGGATCAAGCAGGCGCTCCAAAAATCCTTCAATGAACCATTCGGCCATCGGTTCACCCGGATGCTGGCGAGCGATGACCCAGATGATTTTTTTATTCTTTCGGGGCTTCCCGATGACCAGCATATCTATATTTCGTCCATTGAAGGTTTTGCCTACGATCTCGTGTTTTACATCAGGGGACATCTGCGCATGATGGATCAGATCGAGATGCCGGTCATATGAATAGGGTGCGAAGTAGGCGAAATAAACAGAGTTGTGTAGTGGCGTAATGCTGAATTTCAGTACGCCATTGATAAACGAAGAAGGCACCCTAAACCATTCCTGCCGATCATATGAAACACATACACTGTAGTTTTTCCAGCCTTTGGGATACGAGGTCTTGCCTGCGTTGATGATGGATAGTTTGCAGAATTTCCGGGCGGCGCCTGAGAGGTTGAAATGAAACCACTGCAGAAACTCAGAATTGGTATCCTTTCGGATCCTGAGCCTGATTTCATTTTTTTTAGGATCAATGCCTGCGACTTCTATATTCCCGCTGTCAAAATTGGATGAGATTTCCATCTTCATATTGTTTCGTTTTAATAAATCAGATAAGCAAGATAGGACTTTGAAACAATCATGAACTACATCCTGGCCGGCAGCAATCATTTTTTTAACGGAACTTTAAAAACAAGACAGAATCTGAATTCGATCATTTGGATTACCTTGTTGATGCAAAAAATATATAAGACTATGAAAAAAATATTTATTCTTATCACTACGGTTATTGCACTAACGCAAATAGCTTCAGCACAGGCAGCTAAAGACATCTTTTTTGAATTGGGAGGACCGGGCCTTGCTTCTTTTAATTTTGATACCCGGTTTACCGCCAAAGAATCAGGAATAGGTGGTCGTATTGGGGTCGGAGTAGTTAGCTTCGATGGCTCAGGTGTGATTTTTCTTCCGCTCGGAATAAATTATCTTTTAGGCAAGGACAGTAAAAATTATTTTGAAATAGGAGGTGGGGTCACACCGGTATTCGGTACTGGAGATCTCTCCGGCGACGGTATTTCTTCCGGAACATTTGGCCACCTCAATTTCGGCTACAGATTACAGCCTTTGGATGGAGGATTTACGTTCAGGGCTTTTATGTGTCCTGTTTTTGGCAATGGTTTTTTCTGGCCGTATTATGGCGGGGTGTCGTTTGGGTATAAGTTTTAAGCAGGATAACTGCATTTCACTTTTTTAATTCAACACATAGTTTTACAACGTGTGCACATCCCCCATTGAGGTGGTGGTCAATATTAATCCCACGCCCTTTGCATAATAATATTGTGTAAAATACTGGGTGCTGATTAGGTTGCCATTCATATTGATTTTACTTTCTGATTCAAGCATGATTACGTCATTGTAAGTTTTGCCATCGACCTCTTTGGTGATGCCGGTTTCTTTAACCGTAAATGCCAAAATACTATTCAGTCCATTGGCCGTGAAAGTAGCATCCCATGTTTCGCCTTTTTGCAAATCATCTTTAAGCCATAACTGATAGTTATCTTTTGCAAGCAGTTCATTATACATAATTCCTTTTTCCACTTTTACGTTTGTAGAATCGGGAACAGTACTATTCTTCATCGTCACGATGGGGCCATTAACACTGACGACAGAATTGGTATAGAGGCTTCCGTCTTTTTGTTTGTATTCCCATTTATTTCCGGGGGCCAGTGGATAATATTTCATCATGATGGAGTCGGTTTAATAATTGAATGGTTGTGTAATGTAAAAATAACCCAGGTCTAAGTTGAATGAATCCTTTTCTATTCTGCGGTGGGTTTAAATGATTGAAAGGAATGGAACACACAATGAAAATTACAAACAATGAGAGCAAAAAATTTGCCTACCTTTCCATAGACACCTCACTTGACGGTGTAGCGCTTACACTGTAATAACTGCAGGTGCCTATTGATTTGTTAGACCAGATGAATAAACCAGGTTGCCGCCCAAACCTTTGGTAGAAGGACAAGTCGTGAAGGTTTTATTGGGATCTGCTTCGATTATACACCATTCTGAATTATTCCATTCAATTAACCCAATTCTTATTTTCATTTTTGAACAGACTGACGCAGAAATAAATATTAATAAATAATGTAAATACATTAAAAAACAAATCCTGCTTCTCAGCTTTAAACCAATCTGATAAGCTGCAATTCGTTGAAAAACAAAATAATTGCCAAAAATTATCTCTATAAATCAATGTAAAATATACAAGATAAAATGACAAGGAAAATAAAATAAAATAAACTAAATGTAATTTATTTAATGTATAAATCCGATAACCAATCCATAAAATAGTGTAAAATGGAATTAACCAAATATACCAACTAATAATAGCCATTAAAATAACAATAGCTAAAGACTTGATTTCATGATAGAATGAGTCATTGTAAAAAAATACAATCAATAATATTCCGGATATCAATTGTAGCCCAAATAACAAAACCAAAGGGAATGTTACTTTTTGTATAATATTTGAAATATTACCCCTGCTATTCACAATCAATATGTGTTATTGGTGTTAAACTCTTAAGTCTATTTTTCAATTTTACCCAATTCACACGCTTTTGAATGGGTGTTTCAATTGTGGATACACCATGATTATCTGATATAACCGTATTGAAGTTATCAACAGTAGATTCCCATAATTCATCTGCCATTAAATAGTTTATAGGATCAAGCATATTGTCAAACAATGCTGTACATCTGTCTGCTCCTTTAATATAGAAATATTTTTGCCCACCACTATCAGCAATACCAAATTTCCTATTTCCAGACACCGGATGATATCCCGGCCCAAAAAAACTTCCCTTTATTGTTGAAAACACCCAACAGCAGTGTAGTCCCGTGGGGGATCGAACCCCAATCTAAGGTTCCGGAAACCTTCATACTATCCGTTGTACTACGGGACCAGATAGGTAAAGGTAGTATTCGGTATTCAGTAATCGGAAATCAGTGAAGGGGATTTATGATGCTTAATAACAATCAGCCGGATTTACCCAGTTTTTCAATCATATCCTGCGTCAGCGAATCAGAACTTGTGCCAAATCCATCAACGAGAATTCCTTTCAGGGCATGGCTTGAAGACGAGATTGCATATAGGATGCTTTCATCATCAGGATCAGATGGTCCAAAGAATCTGAAAAGTTTATCAATTTCAAACTCGTGGGGATGTACCTGAAGCGCGCCCTGTCGGCAATCAAGAAAGCTGGTCTGAAGATTGAAGTCCTCTGTATATCCTTGACTGCGCAAACTATTGATAGCGTCAGTGAGCGTGTCATATTGTTCGACAGTATCCATGATTAGAAAGTTTTAATGAAGTGCATGTTACTAATAATAAATGAAAAAGGTTATTGTTTATAACTAATAGATATAGTTTATAACTAATGACAGTATGTAAAGTTGTACGTCTAAGAAAGGAAAAACCATACACTATAGTATTTTGATCCCCGTATCAGAAAGAAAGGTAATGCTGATAATGGGTCTGGATATAGGCCTTGGCATCCATTACAATGGAGTCATTCTGCGGAGCAGTTGGAGAAGCATTTTCGGTATTACTCAGTGCTTGGGTTGCATAGGTGTAGATAAATTTTTGATCGGGAGTGATCCAACCCCAAACGTTGTCGTTCGTATAGTAAGCGAAATCTTTGGTGTCAGGATTTAGTATGTCCTTGCTTGTAGGAAAGTCGGAATAATTTTTATTCAGCTGGCGCAAAAGCGTTGCAGCGATGTCATTTTGATTGCAGGTTTTATTGATGGATGTGCCCCTGATATTTTCCTGCAGCACATTGCCAAAAAAGAGTAATGGAATTCTTTTTGATTCAGGCATATTGAAGTCCCTTTCTTTTGGTAGCCGGTGACCGTGATCAGCTACGAGAATAAATAACGTGTTGTCATACCAACTTTCTTTTTTTGCGGCCCGGAAATATTCGCCCAGACAATGATCAGAATAAAAAGCTGCTTTTCTGAATTTACCGGGTTCGCTATGGTCATCATCAAAAGGCGTTCCCATCGGTACTTCAAAGGGCTCATGCGAACTTAACGTGAGAAGGACGGATAAAAAAGGCTCGGATGAAGATTTTAAATCATGTAGTTGTTTTTCAAAAACATATTGATCATGCGCACCCCACTTGCTGTTGAGTTGATTTTCGGCGAAGCTGGCTTTATCAACAATAGAGGTGAACCCGGAGTTGATCAAATAACTTTTCATATTGACAAATCCTGCTTCGCCGCCATAATAAAATGAAGACGAGTAGCCATCATTTGTGAGAACAGTATTGATGCTTTTCAATTTTTCGGATTTAGCAGGAATGGTGATGATCGAGATCAGTGGAGGAGGAGGAAAACCACTGAGTACAGATATCAATCCATGCTCAGTCCTTGAGCCTGCCGCATAGATTTGGGTAAATAGCAAGCCTTGTTTGGAAAGCGTATCAAAGTTTGGCGTGATATTACTTTCACCGCCGAGTGACTGGATGATATCGGCTGTCCAGCTTTCCAGGATGATTATAACAATATTGGGCCTTTGTGTTTTCAGGATTGAAGGTGATGGTGTTTCACTTTTCACAAAAAGATTTCTATTTCGTTTTTCTGCTTCTGCACTATCCAAATAGAGGTATGGATTTTTTGTGGTTTTCAGATCAAAATAGCTGTGCAGAAAATACCAGGCCGGATTGATGGCGACATGATTGTAAAACGGCGTTGTAGAAAAGTAAGCTGAACTTTCGTTGATAGGGGCCAATTGTAGCCCACCCCTGGCCATGACCGGTAAAATGATAATAGGTAAAATAATCAAGGCTGTTTTTAGAACGCCATTTCCGGTAGGAGCAGAAAAATTTGTAACTATTTTTTTATATACCCCAAAAGAAAAACCTAAATAAAGAATTAAAAAAACGATCAAAAGTATTAATTGTGTCGTGGAAATAAAGGTTAGCACTTCACGGGGATGCGACACATAATCAAATACACCAAAATTTAATAAAGCGCCCCATTCATGATACATTTTAATGTTGGAAACCGCCAGTAGAGAAATAATAAAGAGTACGATAATGGTGTAAATGGTGTTAACCAATGTAATGAGCCTACTTTTAATGAACTGCCGAAGGACCCAAAAAAGAAAAGAAGGAAAGATCAAAAATGAAATTGTGGACAAATCTAAACGAATACCTGCAATGATGCTGTGCATGGCCGGAAGAATGCCGCTATGTGCAATTGTAGAAAGATGGAATGCGAGGAATACAAACCGAAACAATGCGAAGATGATCAGCCAGAAAATCACAAGGCGAAGTATATAAGGAATACGTAATCGCCTATTCGCTTCAATTATCTGAGTCATGCGACAAAAGTATAGAAAACCAATCATCCTGATCCAATGGGATCACTGATGTGATTAATGAATTCATGTAGGGGCAACGATAGTATTCTTCACTAAAATCAGTTCGGCAGCAATGCTGATAGCTATTTCTTCGGGGGTATGACTGTTGATCTTCAGGCCGATCGGCGCATGCATTTTCTGAAGAAGGTCTACCGGAAAATCTGTTTTATTGAGCTCGTCTTTCAGGGTGCTCACCTTAGATTCGCTTCCCATCAAACCTAAATAAGCAAAGGACTTCTGTGCAAGCTGAAGTAATACTGTAAAATCAGATCTATATCCAAGTGTCATCACCACTACAAATACATCATGTCCTGAAGGGATAATATCACTGATCATATCATAATTTTCAACGACATGCTTTTCGTGTGCAAAAATATTTTGTGCGAGTGTATTAAGATCGGGCCTGTCATCGATGACATAAATATAAAAATCAAATCTTGACATTAACTCTGAGAGTGCTAATGCACAATGTCCGCCACCCACGATATAAAGTCTGTTTTTGTATCCGACGACCTCTTGCCAGGTAAATTCTTTTTCACTCACTTTTGCAAATTGAAACGAACCGGAACTTAAAGAGGATGTCGTAACACTAAAATCGGTTTTGTGGTTGACATATGAAATGTTCAACAGACACGATTTTTGATGACCAAGGACTTCAATGATCTTTATTACTTCAGGAAGATGGTGCGCATCAAGATTGAAATAAAGAACCGTTTGCTCCCCGGAACAAATCATCCCGCTTTGATCGCGGGGTTCATTTTTTCTGTGAATTTGTTTTTTGAAGCTGTGGCCTGAACTATTTTCTTTCAGCATCTCTTTGGCTAGCTCTACTAGTTTCACTTCCATAATGCCACCGCCGATACTGCCCATAAATCTGTGGTCTTCACTTACAGCCATTTTAAAACCCTGACGCCCCGGACTGCTGCCGGAGCTTTCGGCTACGAGCAGCAACATCACACGGTGTTGATGTTGTAATTTATTTGCAATGAATTGCCAGAGAGTGAAGTCTTTATTCATGATATCTGAATATGAAAATATGATTAAAAAATAAAAGAGACGTTCGAGTGTCTCTGACATCGAACACTTGACGTTCGAGTGTCTCTGACATCGAACATCGATAAACAATTGAGTTAGAGATTTTGTCTGTGTCCTGTTTCGTATTAATAAAAACAGACGTTCGAGTGTCTCTGACCTCGAACCGACGAAAAACAAATGAGTAACGGAGTGTTTTAGCGAGAATCAAGTGAGTGCGAAAAACGGTTTGTATAGGAGATACTATGTTCGAGGTCGGGATAGAATGATTTCGGGAGTTCGAGGTCAGAGACGCTCGAACGTCAGAAGGCCATGTTCGAGGTCGGAGACACTCGAACATCAGATTTGCGGAAACGGTAAGAAAATAAAGCAATTATAGAGTATATAAGAGATCTAATAATTCGACTTCAAGTATAAAATCTTTTCTGCCGGCATAGTTTCTGGCACTGCTGTATAAATATTCTGCTGGATTATCAACAATACCTGCCTTGACTGGATTTAAATGAATGTAACCCGCTTTTTGCATTGCAAATTTCGATGTTGTGATTTGCATGGGTCGATTGTCTGGCCTCCATACCTGGAAAAGTTCGTTATTAGAATTTTTTTGTCCGTAGGAGTTGAATACAGATGTCACCCATTTTTTTCGACTTTCTTTTTTACTGGAAAGAAACCAGTTAATTATTTGTCGAGCTGTAAACTTTTTAAAATCCCGGATAAATACTGACATGCCTTCACTTGATTCTCTTGTTTGGGCGATAAGATGAATATGATTTGACATGATAACATACACATATAATATCAAGCCCTTATTTGTCTTACAGTATTTCAGAGAATCAATAATTATATTTCTACATTCCGGCCGAGTGAATATATCTACCCAATCCACAATAGTAAATGTGAGGAAATAAATTCCGAATTGATCGGTGATGTGATAGCCTTTTCTGGACATGGTGAAGTAAAAAACTAAAATAGGGTGTCTGAGAATGAAATGCAAATAGTTTAACATAAATAATCTTAATCATAATGTTTCGATAGTTCGAGGTCGGAGACACTCGAACGTCAGTGCAAATAGTTTAACATAAATAATCTTAATCATAATGTTTCGATAGTTCGAGGTCGGAGACACTCGAACGTCAGATTTGTGGGCACGAATAACGTGATAGAATGATTTCGAAAGTTCGAGGTCAGAGACGCTCGAACGTCAGAAGGCCATGTTCGAGGTCAGAGACACTCGAACGTCAATGATAGGAGTGGTGCGCATGAAACTTTTTAATATCAGAACCATATAAGGCCATGAGCACCTTTTCCGGAGTAAACGGAGCATCATATCCAGGCGATGCAGTTTTATTAAATGCACGGATAGCATCTCGAATTGCAAAATAGGCTCCTATGCCATACATCAATGGAGGCTCGCCAACTGCTTTAGATGAAAAAATCGCCAGATTTTCACGTGTTGTTGACAGGGGCTGGATGTCAATTGTGTGAGGAACAGAATAGATATCAGGAATTTTATAAGATGAAAGCGCATTGGAACGTAATTTTCCATTTGCATCATAGACTAATTCTTCCATGGTCATCCAGCCGATGCCTTGTACGATGCCACCTTCTATTTGTCCATTATCGATCAGTGTGTTCATTGATTTTCCAAAATCATGTACGCCTTTTACAAAGTCAATCTCATAAATGCCGCGCAGACAATCCAGGGTCACCTGGATAATCGCAGTGCCGTAGACATGATAAGAGAAAGGATGACCTTTAGAAATAGTCCAATCGAAATGAACGCCTGGTGTTGCATAGTGAGCATGTTCACTTAGGTTGACTCTTTTAACGAAAGCGGCATTGATAAGTGTTTTCCAATCCAGCGTAGTCTGAATGTTGTCATGAAATACAAATCCATTTTCAATCTTAATGGTGTCGGCATGAAATGGAATATTTAATTCTTCAGCTGCGACTATTTTCAATCGATTCAAAATGGTTTCACACGCAAGGAGGACAGCTTTGCCGTTGAGATCTGCAGTAGCAGATGCGGCTGAGGGAGAAGTGTTGGCTACGCGCAATGTATTTGTCGTATGCACTTTGACGTGATCGGGAGGAATAGAAAATGTTTCGGCCGCAACCTGGAGCATCTTTGTATTTACGCCCTGTCCCATTTCAACAGCCCCTGTGGATACAGCTACTGAGCCATCTGTATACACATGGACCAATGCACGCGCCTGGTTCATCAATGTTTTTGTAAATGATATTCCAAAACAGATAGGCATCAAAGCGACACCACGTTTTTTGATTTTATTTTTCTCATTAAAATCGTGTGCATCGTCAATTATTTTTTCAAAATCAAAAGAACGGTCAGCCTGCATCCACGTGGTAACAGCTTCACTTTCGGCTTTTTGTCCATATGGAAATTCTGCTCCGGATAGGATGAGATTTTTTCGTTGAATGACAGAAGGACGGATGTTTAATTTTTCTGCCGCATGTGTAATGGCTGATTCGATGACAAACATTCCCTGAGGGCCACCAAATCCACGAAAGGCAGTATTCGGCGGAAGATTTGTGCGGCAACTATACGCCGTAGCAGTGACATGAGGAATAAAATATGAATTCGTGCAATGGAATAAAGTCCGTTCCAAAACAGCGGGTGAAAGATCTGCTGCAGCGCCTGCATTCTGATAAAAGACGACTTCATATGCCTGAATGTTGAGGTCATTATCAAGTCCTATTTTATAATCAGCAGAATAAGGATGACGCTTTCCAGTCATTCGCATATCCTCTATGCGATGAAGACTGTACTTCACGGGACGATTTGTGAGAAATGTACCAAGTGCACACAAGCAAGCCCACGAACTGGCCTGATCTTCTTTGCCACCGAATCCTCCACCAAGACGGCCTACTTCCACTTCTACGTGATGCATTGCCAGGCCGGTCACCCTGGCTACTGTGCGTTGCACTGCTGTGGGTCCCTGCGTAGAAGAATAAACTTTAATTCCTCCGCCTTCCATCGGTACGCAGTATGCGCCCTGAGTTTCGATGTACAGATGCTCTTGCCCATTGACATCAGCTCTTCCGGAAAAAACATGTTTGCAATCTTTGAAAGCCAGATCTGAATCACCAAGTTTGAATTTCTTCGGAGGAATGATCAGTTCATTTTTTTCCTTAGCAATTCTTGGATCTGTTATGACTTCAAGTGGGTCGATTACGACTTTTATTTTTTTCACAGCGGCCTGAGCGATCTCTTCAGTTTCAGCAAGCACGAGTGCGATCGGCATGCCCTGGAAATGAACATGTCCGTCAGCTAACAGAGGTTCATCCGCAACGATACCGCCGATTTGATTTATGCCGGGAATATCTTTTGCAAGAATAATGCTGACCACGCCTTTCGTTTTTAATGCATTTGCCACGTCAACAGATTTGAGAATTCCATGTGCGACAGGCGAATCAAAAACACATGCGAACAGTGTGTTGTAGGTTAATGGAATGTCATCAAGATAAACGGACTCACCCCGCACATGACCGTATGCATCTGTATTCTTCATGAAGACGGAAATAATTCGGTGAAATGAGCAAGGAACAATTGTTTCATCAGCAACCGTTTATAACCCGCCGATCCACGCACATCTGATATGGGTGAGATTTCAGACTCAAGTATGAAAATCAATTCACGAAAGGTCTCTTCCTCAAACGGAAATTGCTTAAACAACAAACATGAAGAAGTATTTTTCAGATAAAGCGGAATAGGTCCAACACCGCCGGCTGATATATGCGCCTCAACGATCAGTTCATCTTCTACGCGTAGAAACATAGCTGTATTGACAGTAGCAATGTCAAGAAATGTTCGCTTGCTGACCTTTTCAAAATTAAACCGGCAACAATGATCAGGTTTTTTGAAATAAATCTTTTCCACTATTTCATCGGCAGTTTTAGCAAGTTTTTTATATCCTGTATAGAAATCACAAAGTGGGATTTCGCGTGAATTACCCGAGGGTGGAGTTTCCATTGAG
>JBDUAU010000145.1:0-15510 GCA_040004485.1 Saprospiraceae bacterium | reverse complement strand
TTATGTGGGAGGTCCGCACCAACCGGTGCACAGACAGTTTTGGCTGGTTTATTTGTTTACATCCCGATAAAAAGATGATAAGGGGTAGTAAAATTTGCAAGAAATTCATTTGAGTCCTGTTTCTGATTTTCATAATCCACAAAATAAATCGTTTGGCATGGGTTATTTACTTTTTCTAAATGATTAGCAAAGTTCTTAATTTGTAATAGACGCTTAATGATTATTATAATTTGTTGATTATCAGATATATATACATATAATTATAGCCGGAGTTTGCGTTGTATGATAGAGTAATTACTTTCTGTAATATATCAACTTCAGGATGTGTTTGATTTTCCAGACAGAAGGAGGGATTTATTAGTGGAAATACAAAAATCTTCGGGTGGATAATCCGGGAAAGTTGAACCCATGATGTAGGGAAGAGCCGTTTGTCCCATGTCATTATAATATGATTAATTCTAAATCAACCCTGGAAGTTATCTAAAGAAGAGAAGGGGGTGGTGATGATGGTTTGTATAATTATTAGGAATTTTGTTCCTGGGTTGTTGTGGTAGAATGTTCCACGTGAAACAAATCATTAAAACAATAACTAAATCAAATCTCTTTCACCTCAACAAGAAACTCAAATAGTAGCTTGTTAAACTCCTCCGGATGCTCCATCATCGGCGCATGACCGCATCTATCGAGAAGAAATAAACGGGAATCAGGAAGTAGTTCGTGGAACTTCTCTCCAACAAAAGCCGGGGTAATGGTGTCGTCCTTACCCCAAACCAGAAGTACCGGTCTTTTAATACTAGGCAATCTGTCGCCTATATTATGGCGTATTGCTGATTTGGCGATGGCGATAACCCGGATTGCTTTATTTCTGTCATTGACTATATCATACACTTCATCCACCAGTTCCTTTGTCGCAACTGCCGGATCATAAAATGTAGTTTCTGTTTTCCTCTGGACAAATTCATAATTTCCTCTTTTGGGAAATGTACTTCCTAGTGCAGCTTCAAATAATCCCGAACTTCCTGTTAAGGTCATAGATCGGAGAATATCAGGTCTGTCAAGTGCAAAAAGAATTGCAACATGGCCCCCAAGACTATTGCCTACCAGATTGACAGACTTATAATCTTTAAAACGAACGAATTGATTAACATGATCAACCAGGCCTGTAACGGATAGTTTTCTAAGGGGTAATTCAAAAATGGGTAACAGAGGAACCACTACGTTGGCTCTGCCTCTGAAATGATCTATTATAGACTTAAAGTTGCTTAGCGCCCCAAAAAGCCCATGAAGAAGTAATAATGTTTTCTCATTACCGGGATCGGTTTCAATGTACTTATAACCGCTCTCCTCCTTTGTAAATAATTCCATTTGGATGATTAAAGATGCTGTTATGTAATTGCTTACAATTTATGTAATTATTTAATATTTACTGGTTTTATTACAAGATGCAGGTAAAAAAGCGTAGCGATAAACAGAATTCCTAAACCCTGATGAAGCGATCCATATACTACCGGAATATATCCTGTACTATTAATTAAAGTCAAAATACCTAAACTAATCTGAACAACAATAATGCCAAGCAAAATGAACGATATCCATCGCCAGCTACGGATACTAGTCCGATACCACATAACCGAAAAAACACTTATAACCATAAAAAGCAAATAGGCAAGATTCCTATGAATAAACTGAACCAAGGCAGGCATAAAGCCAGATTTATCATAAAGTAAAAAATTGTCCTTGTTCCAGAGCCTGGTATCCATGATAATAGCCGGAATCCATTGCCCACTTATCAAAGGCCAGGTTGGATAAGTTAAAGCTGCTTTCATACCTGACATCAACCCTCCGAAAATGACCTGTATGCATGCCAGAATAAGAATAGCTATTATGCATTTATGCCATTTTTTCCCTGGATCGTACTTTTTATAACTTCTATGATTTAACCAGGTATAAAATAAGGCCAGAAAGAGCAATATCCCAAGGCTGAGATGAATCGTAAGATTGTATGCATTAACCCATGGCCTTTCAATCAAACCCGAAGCCACCATAATCCATCCGAAAATGGCTGCAAGACCCGCTAGTACAATAACCCAAAATAAATTCTTCAACACAACGACTGAAAGTGATCTTCTCATGAGAAAAAAAATGAAAGGAATAATAAAAATAAAACCCATGGACCTGGCCCACAGCCTATGAAAAAACTCCCAAAAGAAAATAAATTTGAATTCGCTGAGATGCATTCCGGTGTTGATATGCTGATATTGAGGTGTTGTTTTGTAAAGATCAAAAGCATCTTCCCATTGATCAGGGTTTAAAGGTGGAATACTACCCATCACAATATCCCAACGGGTAATACTTAAACCCGAGCCGGTAAGACGCGTGATTCCTCCCACAAGAATCTGAACAAAAACCATCAACATACCAGTGAAAAGCCAGTAGCTAATTAATTTTTGATCACGGATCTTGTTTGGTTTCATTCAATTCCAAAGATAGGCCAAGAAGCCATTTCAACTATCTGATGTGATATTGATGATATAATTATTCAAATACTTTATCCTATCATCATCATTAAGGGTGTTAGGATGTGGAAAGGAATTTTGCATCTCATTTGGATATGTATAAGTTTACTTTTATCCACCACAATTCACACCTTTATTAACATGTTAATTAACTGATATTCAATATATTATAACAACTATTCTATATAACCCTCATTTTGTTAATAACTAAAAATGTTTAATACTATTTTTTAAAATATGTTGGCACCTCTCTTTTTTTTCTATCCGATCTCTTGATAAGTTTGGATGATCAAACCATATTGGTCACACAATCTTATTTATACACATTTTGTCTACATGAAAGTATAAGAAGTGTTTAAATCTTTAATTTGTCCGGAATAATATATCAGGTTATTATATGTGATAATTAGCTTTAATGTTTATAACTAATTGACTTAGTATTTCAACCCTAACCTAAAATGAGAGCCGTAGTTCAACGCGTGAGTAATGCAAGTGTCATATCAGATGGTGTTTTGACCGGAACCATAAAAAATGGATTACTTGTACTTTTAGGAATTGAGCATGACGATCATCGTGAGGATGTGGAGTGGCTCGGTGAAAAAATAAGACATATGCGTATTTTTTCAGACAGTGAAGGCAAAATGAATCTCTCGGTTGAAGATATCGGGGGAGAATTAATGGTGATAAGTCAATTTACATTACACGCAAGTACGAAAAAAGGAAACAGGCCTTCTTTTACAAAAGCAGCCCGACCCGAACAAGCAAACGAACTCTATATTTATTTCAAAGAATACCTTAAACAGCAAACAGGAAAAGAAATAGCCAGTGGTGTCTTTGGGGCAGATATGAAAATAAACCTGGTGAATGATGGCCCAGTAACAATAATTATGGACAGCAAAAACAAAGAATAACAATACAACAATCCGGAGTCACAACAGACAAGACAACGGGCACAGATAACTGATTTTATTATTAAGTATTAACCCCCAAGAACATAATCTGATGACAATACAGGAAGCACAGCATGAAATAGATGTATGGATAAAACAATATGGAGGTGGTTATTTCAGTGAGCTGACCAACTTGGGCATGCTGACGGAAGAAGTAGGAGAAATGGCTCATTGGATAATCAGAAAATACGGAGATCAGAGTCTTAAGCCTAAGGAAAAAGAAGTTAATATTGATGAGGCCATCATTGATGAAATGACAGATACGCTTTGGGTGCTCCTCTGCATGGCTAACCAAATGGGTATAGATCTGGAAAAAGGTCTTCTGAATAATTTTAATAAAAAGACTTTGCGTGATTCTGAAAGGCATAAAAACCGCTGAAGTACGTTTACTGTGGCTTATCAGAAAGCTTTAATCGATCCGCCCGTAAAGCATTTCTACAAACCCAAATTGAAAGAGAAAGACATCCGGCAAAAACAAGCATGGCTCCACCCATAAGCAATTCTGTATATTGTTGAAATATAAAAAAATCATAAAGACCATGCAGTACAACGGGTATGCCGATAGAAAACCATAAAAACTTCCTGTTTTCGAATTTGTAACGTGCAACCAAAAAGCCCATGATGATAGCAAAGAGAAAATGAACCGGCACTGCTGTAAAGCTTCGGACCAAAATATTCATTAATTCTCCATCATTCCGGATGTATAACAATCCTTCCACCAGGTTAAATCCGGCAGCAATGCCACAAGCATAAAGAATCCCATCAGAATACCGGTCAAACGATCCCCAACGATAAGCGACAAAAACCAACCATAACCATTTTGTAGTTTCTTCTATCAACCCCACACCTATGAAACTTTCAATTATGATTAAGGATCTGTGGGCGGCAATAAAATCCCCAAATAAAAGATTCCAAAAATATTCTGCCAACAGCGCTACGGCTGCCGATACCATACCCAACAAAACACAGAATAAAAGCCGGACAGGTTTTTCGTTTGTAGAGGATCTGACCAACCAAAAGATCAGAAGTGAATAGACAAGAACCGACACAAATGAAACAATGTAAATCATGAGCCTGACTCATCGTAGAACCGGATCAGATCACTGATTAGTTGCCGCGTGTTTTCGTACATACCCAGATGACCGGTAGATTCATACAGATGCAACGTGGTTCTGTCTGCCAGAATGGATTGTTTGAGAGCTAATTCCGCCGGAACGGCCTTATCTGTTCCTCCCATCAAGAGCAAAACAGGTATGTCGGCAGCCCTAAGAGTATCACTATGATCTACGCGGTCGCGCATAGCCAGTGTTCCGAAATACCATGCATTATCATCATATTGAAGACCGCGTCTGATTAACATTTTTAAGAGAAGTTCAGATTTATCTTTATCCGCAAAGAGACCAGCATAAAATTTGTTTATAAAACCGGCAGTGCCATTAGATTTAATGTCATTCAGGGCGTCAGTCCGGCCTGCTTTTTTCTCCGGAGAATCTGCATAAACATGACTATGTATAAGTGCCAGACTTGATACACGCATAGATTGAAGAGCTAACATTTCCATACAAACATACCCCCCCATGCTATGACCAACAAGATTTACCTGGCCGATTCCAATTTCATCAAGACGGTTCCAAAAATTTTTGGCCAGCTCTGCAATGGAATACGCCTGAGTGGCGGGCTCCATTCCAAAACCCGGAAGAGAAAGATAAATAACATCATGACCCTCAAAGGCAAGTTCCAAAGGATACCAGGTGCGATGATCGAATCCATAACCATGTATCAGGATCGTACTCTTTGTTTTTCTAGACATACATCAGAGGCAATTGTATTGGTGAATTTAAGTCAATTCTTTTACGCTGAGCGTTAAAAGGAATTTGTAAAAGAATCCGAAAAGCATAAGCGAAGCGACTGATGTATTCAGACAAAGCAAATATTACCACTATCTTTCGCACACATATAAAGGAATAGAAAGATGGCAATAACAATAGGTGTACTCAAAGAAACAGCAGATAAGCGCGTAGCAATAACACCTGATAATATAAAACGGTCCAAACTGAAAGATGTAAGCTGGTGGATTGAATCGGGTGCAGGAATTGAAGCCGGATTTGAAGACCAGTATTATACGGGACTTGCAACAATAAAAGACAAGGGAACAATCCTTGCGGAAGCGGATTTGATCGTTACTATTTTTTCTCCTGCAGATGTAGACCTTGCCGGGATTAAGGAAGGAACCTTATTGATTTCACAATTCAGATCATATCAGGATCCGGGCATCATTGAAAAACTCTCAAAATATCCGATTCGGGTGATCAGCATGGATATGATTCCGCGCACGACACTCGCTCAATCTATGGACGTGCTTTCGTCAATGGCATCAATAGCAGGATATAGGGCTGTATTGATGGCAGCTCAAATGCTGCCGCGTTATTTTCCGATGATGATCACTTCTGCCGGGAGCATACGTCCTGCAAAAGCACTTATTATTGGTGCCGGAGTAGCCGGATTGCAGGCGATAGCGACGGCAAGAAAACTAGGAGCTGTAGTTGAGGCTTTTGATGTCCGACGAGCCGCAAAAGAAGAGGTTGAAAGCTTGGGTGCTAAATTTGTAGAGGTTGCAGGAGCAGCAGATGATAAAGGCGCCGGAGGCTACGCAGTGCAACAGACGGAAGAGTTTTTAACCAGGCAACGAGCCGAAGTACAGGCCAGGGCCGCCAAGTCAGATGTCATCATCTGTACAGCACAGGTAAGAGGACGAAAAGCCCCTATACTCATTGAAGCAGATACAATTCCGCTGATGAGACACGGATCTGTGATCATTGATCTTGCTGCATCTACGGGGGGCAATTGTGCATTGACGGTGAATGATAAAACAATTGTAAAAAATGGCATAACAATTATAGGCAACTCCTCTCTTGAAACAGAAATGCCCGAGGATGCCAGCCAGATGTATGGTAATAATGTTCTGAATCTCCTCAATCATATTATAAAAGAAGGTGTGCTCAACCTTAAGATGGAAGACGAAATAGTGAAGGGTTCATTAATAAAATCATAGGCCACAACGAACAACGCAATATTTTACTATAAGGTAAAGTTTGGATTATTACAAGCCCTGATATTCATCATTGATATGAGTGATTAGAATCACCCCGCATCAACTGACGATTTAATAATTTCGATTGTTATTTATACTTTAACGACCCTCCCCACAACAAAATGTAAAATAATTAAAGACAATTTTATGTCTGGATTAGCACATAAGATTTATATTTCGATTCTGGTCGGCATTACATTTCTGACTTTTGTATTTCTCTGTTATTGGGGCTTTTCATATTACAACACTGCCTTTACGGAAAGACCATTTCATGAGAGTCATTCGATGTTAAAGCCCAGCGGTCCGGTTGGACATGGACTGGGCATTCTGGGCACCATTCTTATTTTAATCGGTGTGTTTGGATATATCTACCGAAAAAAAAATAAATTCCTTCCGCGTTTTGGCGCATTAAAATACTGGTTGGAGTTTCATATTTTTTTATGTTCCGTAGGTCCTATTTTAATTCTCTTTCATACAGCATTCAAATTTGGGGGAATTGTATCCATCAGCTTTTGGAGCATGGTTGCTGTCGTCCTGAGCGGCATCATCGGTCGGTTCATTTATATCCAGATACCGAGGACTATACAGGGAAGAGAGTTGAGCCTTACGGAGATCAAGTCAATGAAAGACAGCATGAGCCAAAGTCTCAGAGTTAAATATGGGCTTGAAGACTCCGTCTATGAACAGTTGATAGAAGCCACACAACGCAGGAATGAAATCAGCCAGTCGGGCTTTATCGGAATAACAACAAATGCCGGTGTAAAAAATCAGGTAATCAAAATACTCCGACAAACACAACTTACAGGAAAAGACAAAAAGGGTGTCATGAAGCTCGTCAAAAACGAAATGACACTTAACGCAAGAATCAGCAGGCTACAGACCATGCAGACACTTTTTAAATATTGGCATGTGGCTCATTTGCCATTTGCATTGATCATGCTTGTCATCATGGTGATTCATGTAGCCATTACGATTGCGTTTGGATATCGTTGGATCTTTTGAGTATGGAGGTTTTATTAGAAAAGTTAATTATTTATTCCATTGTACTGGGCCTGATCCTGCTCACCATCTACTTCTATGTAAGACAACTTAAAAGAAATTCAAGACGGGTAGATGAAAAAATAAAAAAAGCGAAGGAAGAAGGATTGCACGAACCGGTTTCGTTACATCCCGAGATTGATGTCAACACATGTATTCAAAGTGGAGCCTGTATAGAGGCTTGTCCTGAAAAAGAAATTATAGGTATTCGAAACGGGAAAGCTACGCTGATCAATGCCTCCAGATGTATAGGGCATGGCGCATGTTTTCATGCCTGTCCTGTTGAGGCCATTACCCTGGTTATAGGTACAGAAAAAAGAGGGGTAGATCTGCCTCATATCAAAGGGGATTTTGAAACCAATGTGCCAGGCATATATATCGCCGGAGAACTCGGAGGTATGGGCCTGATTAAAAATAGTGTAGAACAAGGCAAGCAGGCCGTTAATAATATTGTGAAAGCAATTTCAAGAGCCAAAGCATCAGAATATGATCTTGTGATTGTTGGGGCCGGACCGGCGGGAATATCCGCAACACTGGAAGCCAAGCGTCTGGGATTGAAATTTATTACATTAGAACAAGACACACTCGGAGGAACAGTTTACTCCTTTCCGAGAGCCAAAATCGTGATGACCTCACCGATGGATCTTCCTCTTTATGGAAAGATTAAGCTGACGGAAACAAAAAAATCAGATTTACTTGGGCTTTGGAATAAGGTGTTGGGTGAAAACAACATTACGATTAAGCAAAATACAAAAGTAGAATCCATTTCAAGGGCAGGAGAAAACTTTAAGCTGCTGGTCAATAACGGAGAAGAATATTTAAGCAGGTCAGTATTACTCGCCATTGGCCGCAGAGGCACACCAAGAAAATTAAATGTAACGGGAGAACATCTTGAAAAAGTAGCCTACAGATTATTGGAGCCCGAAAATATAATGGATAAGAATATTTTGGTTGTAGGTGGGGGGGACTCAGCGATTGAGGCGGCATTGGCTCTTGCTGATCAAAACAAGGTTCTTCTGTCGTATCGGGGAGAAGCGTTTCAGCGCATCAAAGTAAAAAATGGTGAGAAAATTAATAAAGCAATCGCTGATGGCACAATCGAAGTCAGATTTAATTCCAACATTCTGGAAATAGACGAACTTAATATCATCCTGGCGTTGTCAGACAAGGAAATAAAGACCGTTAAAAATGACCTTGTTTATATTTTCGCAGGAGGAGAATTGCCAACAGAGTTTTTGAAAAAAGCAGGGATAGATATTTCTACCAAATTTGGGCATGCGGTTTTAAAACACGACAAAAAACGCTGAATGAATAATCCATTTAAATCGAATCTGTCGGCAGAAATAAAATTCATTTTCAGCACCCTCCTCATCTGTTTATCTTCTACCCTGACGGGTCAAATATCTCCGGGAGAACTTGCCAGTCCACATGCCCAACTGGAAGGCATGCTTAATTGTACAAAATGCCATGTGCTGGGCGATAAAGTATCAAATGAAAAATGCCTGGAATGCCATAAAGAAATAAAAAGTCTTTTGGATCAGGATAAGGGCTATCACACTTCATCTGAAGTAGAAGGAAAAGAATGTGTTTCCTGTCACAGCGATCACCACGGCAAAAACTTTCAGATCATTCGTTTTGATACAGAGAAGTTTAATCATGCACTTACCGGATATAAACTGACAGGCGCCCATCAGAAACAGGATTGTAACGAATGCCACAATGATGATAAAATATCTTCCCAGGAATTAAAAAATAAAAAATATACGTATTTGGGCCTGAAGACAGAGTGTATATCCTGTCATCCGGATGTGCATCAAAGCACTCTGCCTACAAATTGTGCATCATGTCATAACACAGAAACTTTCGCCCCGGCTACTTTATTTGAACACAGCAAAACGGATTTTTCGCTTAAGGGGAAACACAAAGATGTAGATTGCAAAAAATGCCATCAGATAACATTTATCAATAATGCTGTATTCCAGCGATTCGCTGACGTTCCGTTTAAAAATTGTGCAAGTTGTCATGAGGATGTACACAACAATCAATTCGGCCAGAACTGCAAGGAGTGTCACACCGAAGAAGGGTTTAATGTATTTGTCGGAAAAAGTACATTCAATCACAACCAAACCAACTTTCCATTGGTGGGCAAACATGCGAAAGTCGATTGCGCTTCATGCCATCATCTTAGTGGAAACAATGCAGCAGCAATCGTATTTCAAGATTACCGGGGAAAGGATTTTCATGATTGTGTTACGTGCCACAAGGATGTTCACGAGACAAAGTTTGGAGCAGATTGCAAAAAATGCCACACAGAGGAGTCGTTTCAAAAACTAATTCATCCGGATCAGTTTGATCATGATCTCACAGGGTATCCCCTGGAAGGAAAACATGAAAAGGTGGATTGCAGGAAATGTCACGAAACAAAAATGATAGATCCTGTTTTACACGACAGATGTACTGATTGTCATGAAGATTTTCACAAAGGACAGTTTGTACGGGATACAAAAAAACCGGATTGTAATGAATGTCACAGCATCGATGGTTTTGCGGGCTCTTTATTTACAATAGATAAACACAACGAAGGGCCATTCCCGCTGGAGGGAGCACATCTGGCGACGCCATGTATTGCATGTCATATGAAAAACGAAAAGTGGTCATTCAGGGATCTTGGAAAAAACTGTATTGATTGTCATGCAGATATTCACGAGGGGTTTCTTAATGAAAAATACTACCCGCAGAAATCCTGCAATCAATGTCATTCCTCTGAAGGATGGACGCAGGTATCATTTGACCATCTGCTGACAGGATTTGAATTGCAAGGTAAACACCAACAAGCATCATGCGTAGCATGTCATAAACCGGACAGCAGTATTAGCACACCAATAAAGCATATTCCGTTTACGGGATTAAAAACGGAATGTGTTTCCTGTCATGATGATATACATGAACGACAGTTTGAAGTTGAAGGGGCGACAGACTGCAAGGGGTGTCATAGCTTCGAAGCATGGAAACCAAGTAAATTTGACCATAGCACGGCAAGATTTATACTCGATGGGGCACATAAAAATGTAGCATGTGTTAAATGTCATAAAGCCGACATTGTCGAAGGAAGACCGGTAATAAAATACAGGCTTGAAAAATTTGAATGTGTGAACTGTCATCAATGACAGATTATCCAAAATCGAAAGAACGTTGCATTCATCCGGACTGTAGTATTAAAAAAAACATATATAGATGCCCCCAAAATATATTTGTTTAATTCATTCTAAACCTTATATTTGTCATCTACTCCACAAAAGAGGCATTTTTTAATAAGCCTCACCTTACCTTTTTATTGCATATACCAACTCTTCAGGGCAATCCCTGCAGGGAGTCTGTATTGGGCATGATAAGTGTAATGAAAAATGGAGTATTTTAAGAAGGTCTTATGTGGAATGGTTTGTTTTCTCGTTGTGACGGGAATGCACGCCCAATCTCCGCACGAGAAAGAGCTTAAAATCAGTTGTGACGCATGCCACACTTCCGCAAACTGGTCCGTTTCCAAAGATTCTATTTCTTTCAATCACGATTCGACTCAATTTTTATTACAGGGCCGGCACAATGTCGTTGATTGCAGAAAATGTCACACCACACTTGATTTTTCAAAAGCAGAAACAAACTGCGTGTCTTGTCATCTCGATATACACCAGCAGACCGTGGGACAGGAATGTTCCAGATGTCACGATTCAAATTCCTGGCTGGTAAGCAATATTGCAGAAATCCACAGACAAATTTCATTTCCACTTTTAGGAGCTCATGGCGTAGCACAATGTATTGAATGCCACAAATCGGAAACAGATTTTCGGTTTGAGACAATAGGAACAGAATGCATAAGTTGCCATAAAAAGGATTTTGACGCAACCACAAACCCTGATCACCATAAGGCCGGGTACTCAACTGAGTGTATTGATTGTCACAAGATCGATGCGTTTCAATGGACAGCTTCAGGTATCAATCACGACTTCTTCCCCCTAACACAAGGACATGCCATTACTGAATGTGCGACTTGTCACAAAGGAGCCGACTATTCAAAAATCTCTCCGGAATGTATAACATGTCATGAAGCAGATTTCAAAGGCACTACAAGTCCGAATCACCAACTTGCAAATTTCTCTACTGCCTGTGCAGAATGTCATACTACGAAACCGGGCTGGAAACCGGCTGATTTCAGAGAGCACGATTCACAATATTTTCCCATATACAGCGGAGCACATAACGGACAATGGGACAAGTGTGTCGACTGCCATACCGATCCCGGGAGTTTTACCGCATTCACATGCATCACCTGTCACAAGAATCCTGAAACGAACAATAAACACGGAGGTATTTCCGGATATTCATACAACAATACTGCATGTCTTGCTTGTCATCCGGATGGAAAAGCAGACGGAGCGTTTGATCACAACAACACCAACTTTCCGCTTACAGGTGCTCATACGACACTGGAATGTTTAAAATGTCATGCTAACGGATTTGCAGGAACTCCGACCGAATGTGTTGCATGTCATTCTACCGATTTTCAACTAACTACCAACCCTAACCATACTGATATTGGATTAGCTACGGATTGTGCCACCTGTCACACCACGACGCCAGGTTGGGCCCCCGCAAAATTTCCAAATCATAATGATTTTTATGTTCTGGCCGGAGCTCATTCAACCATCGCAAATCAATGTGCATCGTGTCACCAGGGCAATTATAATAACACGCCCAATACTTGTGCTGGTTGCCATCTTCAGGATTATAATCAGACTACGGATCCGTCTCATACAGCTCTTCAATTTTCAACCGATTGTGCAACGTGTCACTCTGAAAGCGCATGGACGCCCGCAACATTTGATCACGACAATCAATACTTTCCGATCTATGGTGGCAAACATGAAGGCGTCTGGGATAAATGCGTTGATTGTCACACAAATCCTTCAAACTATAGTGAATATACATGCGTCACCTGCCATGCCAATCCGGAGACCGATAATCATCATAGTGGAGTATCAGGATATTCTTACAATAGTGCTGTCTGCCTTGCGTGCCACCCAAATGGAGAAAACAATGGATCGTTTGATCACAATGGAACAAACTTCCCCCTGACTGGCGCACACAATACGGTAGAGTGTGTAAGGTGTCATGCTAATGGATTTGCAGGAACACCAACCGAATGTATCTCGTGTCATTCTACTGATTTTAATCAGTCTGTTAACCCAAACCACACTAGTCTTGGACTGTCAACAGAATGCACAACGTGTCATACTACCGCGCCCGGATGGAGCCCGGCAAACTTTCCGAACCATAACGATTTCTTTGTTCTGACGGACGCCCATGCCAAAATAGCGAGTGAATGTGCAGCTTGCCATCAAGGCGAATACAATAATACACCTACAACATGCGTAGGGTGTCATCTCCGGGAATATAATCAGACAACAGACCCTTCTCACACAACACTCCAGTTCTCCACTGATTGTGCATCATGTCATACTGAAAGTTCCTGGCAACCCGCAACATTCGATCATGATGGGCAATATTTTCCAATTTATAGTGGTGCACATGCGGGTGTATGGAATCAATGTGTCGATTGTCATAACAACCCTTCCAACTACTCCGTATATACATGTGTCACATGCCACATGAATCAGGAAACCAATCAGCAACATACAGGAGTAAGCGGATACATCTATGAAAATTCTGCCTGTTTCGCTTGCCATCCAACGGGCGATGCACAAGGAGCATTTGATCACAATAATTCAAACTTTCCGCTCACAGGCGCGCATACAACAGTTAGCTGTGCAGAGTGTCATACAGGAGGATATCAGGGCACACCAACCGAATGTAGTGCATGCCATTTGCAGAATTTTAACCAGTCGACAAACCCGGGTCATATTTCATTGGGTCTGTCAACGGATTGTATTACTTGTCATACTACAGCACCTGGTTGGAACCCGGCATTATTCCCGGATCACAATAATTTTTATCCATTGCTTGGGGCACATGCGGCTATTGCAAATCAATGTGCAACATGTCATAACGGAAACTATACCACAACCCCAAATACGTGTGTAGGGTGTCATCAAACTGATTATAATCAAACTAACAATCCATCGCATATCGCGCTGAATTTTTCAACAGATTGTGCAACGTGTCATACCGAAACAACATGGACCCCTGCGGAATATACAGATCATGATGGAACATATTTTCCTATCTATAGTGGTGGACACATGGGCGCGTGGGATCAATGTACGGATTGTCATACCAACCCCTCTAACTACTCCATATATACATGTGTCACATGCCACATGAATCCGGAAACGAATCAGCAACATGCAGGTGTAAGCGGATATATCTATGAAAATTCTGCCTGTTTCGCATGCCATCCAACGGGCGAGGCACAAGGCGCCTTTGATCACAATAATTCAAACTTTCCGCTAACCGGTGCACACACAACTGTAAATTGTATAGAGTGCCATGCGGGCGGATATCAGGGCACACCAACGGAATGTAATGCATGCCACTTACCAAACTTTAACCAATCCACAAATCCAAATCATATTTCATTGGGCCTGTCAACGGATTGTATAACATGTCATACGACTACACCAAATTGGAATCCTGCATTATTTCCTGACCACAATACTTATTATCCGTTGCTTGGTGCTCATGCGGCTATTGCAAATCAATGTGCAACATGTCACAATGGCAACTACAATAATACACCGAACACATGTGTAGGTTGCCACTTAAACGACTACAATCAAACCAATAATCCATCGCACGTTGCGCTTAATTTTTCCACCGACTGTGTATCGTGTCATACACAGACAGCATGGGTACCAGCGGAATATACCGACCATGACAATATGTATTTTCCAATCTATAGCGGAGGACACATGGGCGCATGGAGTCAATGTACCGATTGTCACACCAATCCAACCAACTACTCCGTATATACGTGTGTCACGTGCCACATGAATCCGGAGACCAATCAGCAACATGCGGGTGTAAGCGGATATATTTATGAAAATTCTGCCTGTTTCGCATGCCATCCAACGGGCGAGGCACAAGGAGCATTTGATCACAATAATTCAAACTTTCCGCTAACCGGTGCACATACAACTGTAAATTGTATAGAATGCCATGCGGGAGGATATCAAGGCACACCAACAGAGTGTAGCGCATGCCATTTAACGAATTTTAATCAGTCGTCAAACCCTAATCATATTTCATTAGGCTTGTCCACGGATTGTATAACGTGTCATACTACTGCTCCAAATTGGAACCCCGCTTTGTTCCCTGACCATAATAATTTTTATCCATTGATTGGCGCTCATGCTGCTATTGCCAATCAGTGTGCCTCATGTCACAATGGCAACTATAATAACACACCTAACACATGTGTGGGTTGCCACTTAACCGACTACAATCAAACCAATAATCCATCTCACGTTGCGCTTAATTTTTCCACCGACTGTGTATCATGTCATACACAGACAGCATGGGTACCAGCGGAATATACCGACCATGACAATATGTATTTTCCAATCTATAGCGGAGGACACATGGGCGCATGGAGTCAATGCACGGATTGCCACACAAATCCGAATAACTACTCGGTATTTACGTGTGTCACGTGCCACATGAATCCTGAGACCAATCAACAGCATGCAGGTGTGAGTGGATATATTTATGAAAATTCAGCATGTTTTGCCTGTCATCCTACAGGCAACGCACAAGGCGCCTTTGATCATAATAATTCAAACTTTCCACTAACCGGTGCACACACAACTGTAAATTGTATAGAATGCCATGCGGGCGGATATCAGGGTACACCAACAGAGTGTAGCGCATGCCATTTAACGAATTTTAATCAGTCGTCAAACCC